>DASQYT010000321.1:0-13014 GCA_035639075.1 Candidatus Elarobacter sp. | reverse complement strand
TGAGAAATGATGGAGTTGTAGCCGGCTTTGCGAGCGAGCTCGATGGCGTCGATGGTTTCGGTGACTGTGCCAATCTGATTGAGCTTGATGAGAATAGCGTTGGCGATGCCTTCGCTGATGCCACGGGAGAGGCGCGTGGTGTTGGTGACGAAGAGGTCGTCGCCCACAAGTTGGATTTTTTTCTTCGAAGTTTTGCTGCCAATACTCTGCGTCAGGGATTTCCACCCGGCCCAGTCGTCTTCGGCCATGCCATCCTCGATGGAAACGATAGGGTATTTTTCGGCCCAAGTGGTCCAATAGGCCGCCATTTGCGCGGAAGTGTGCGCAGACTTATCTGACTTCTTGAAGACATAGTTGCCGCTGGCCTTGTCGTAGAATTCGCTGGAGGCTGGGTCTAGTGCAACGCTCACTTGTTCGCCAGGCTGGTAGCCGGCAGCCGCAATGGCTTCCAGAACAATCTGGATGGCTTCTTCGTTGGATTTGCAACTCGGAGCAAAGCCGCCTTCGTCGCCGACGGCGGTGGAGTAGCCGTGCTTCTTGAGCACGGTCTTGAGGGCGTGAAAAATTTCGACTCCCCAGCGGAGGCCTTCGGAGAAGTTGGGAGCGCCGACGGGCATGACCATGAATTCCTGGAAGTCCACGGAGCTGTCAGCGTGCGCGCCGCCGTTGAGGATATTCATCATAGGGCAAGGCAAGAGATTCGCGGAGGAATCCGTGGAATAGCGCGAAAGATACTTGTAGAGCGGCTGCTTGAGGGCGGTTGCGGCAGCGCGCGCGGCAGCCATGGAGACGGCGAGGATTGCGTTGGCACCTAGGCGGGACTTGGTGGCCGTGCCGTCGAGCGAAATCATTTTGTGGTCGAGGGCGCGTTGGTCGGCGGCGTCGAGACTCGCAACGGATTTGGCGATTTCGTTGTTGGCATTGGCCACGGCCTTGAGAACGCCTTTGCCGAGGTATTTGGATTTGTCGCCGTCGCGGAGTTCGAGAGCTTCGTGTTCCCCTGTTGAGGCGCCGGAAGGTACGGCGGCGCGGCCCAGCGCTCCGCCATCGAGGAGGACGTCAGCTTCGACGGTGGGATTGCCGCGGGAATCGATGACTTGGCGAGCGTGGACGTTGGTGATCTTTGTGGGCGTCACTACGAGCTCTCCTCAAGGAAGATAAACCAAAGATTGTAGCAGAGGGGCCGGAGAAGGCCGAAAGGCCGGCAGAGCCACCGTGTTGCGAACAACTCAATAAAACCAATCCGCAGTCAAATCGGAACGCGGTCCAGAGGCGTGATGAACTGGATCCCGTCCACCTGCTTTCCGTGAAGGCGTCCGTCGTTTGTGACGAAAAGATCGACTCCGAACGATGCGGCGCAGGCGAGCTGAATGGCATCCGGGGCGCGCAGAGCCACATCGCAACGTAACTTAGCGTATAAAATTGCGGCTTTCTCATCAAACTGCAAGAGCGTGGCAGTCGCAGGAATTGAACGCCGGTACTCGTTGGTGAGTATGCCATCACCCAGCTTCATCGGTTTTACTAGCACTTCCCCAAGAGTGAGCGTCGAAGTCAATAGCTCGTCTCCGCGTTTCAGCATTTTCTGCCTGAGCGCTACTACTTGAGGTCCGAACGCGGGGGAACCTTCGAATAGATAGATAAAGAGATTGGTGTCCCAAAAGACGCGGCTCACTGCCACCCCTCCCTGAGACGCTCCACATACTCATCGGCAGGTTCGTCAGCCCACAGGCGCTTTCCTGAGCCGCTCAGACGCAGGAGCGGATCTTTGGCAGATTGACTCTGTGATTCGCGCTCCGACCAATCCTTATACCAAAGCAGGAGTCTTTGATATTCCACGGGAATGTCTTCCGGTTCGGGAGTGACCTTAGAGCCTGCTCGTCCTGGGTGAAAGGGATCCGCCTTTCGATAGAGCCTCCGGCGGCCTGCCGAGGTTTCAAAGAGTATCCGAGATTTTCCAGGATTTGGAGGGCGGTTCGCGACGCAGTGCTGAATCACATGAACGTATACCCCCGGCCGAATCGCAGTGGGATCTTCAAATTTTCCCGCGCGCCAAACAATTTCATCGACTGAGAAATCGTCGGCCTCGGGATGCTCTTGGTGCAATTGTGCAGTGGCTAGCCAAACCTCATCGGCAATCTTTAAACGCTCTTTGATAGGCATGCTCCCATCCTTGACACGAGGTACGTACCTCCATTAAAGGTATCGTACAGGGCTACCTATACCATTGTCAAACAAAAACGCACCTTGCCACCCTGGTCGGCAAAAACGCACGAGCCACTGGAGGTGTTTACAGAGGATGAGAAACTCGCCACTGCGAGATGACAAAACAAAGAGCTATGTGGATTCAGGCTCTTCGATAAGGGATTCCTGGCGAACGACGACGACAATGCCGGAATCGGTGACGTGAAAGCGGCGGCGGTCGGCTTCGAGGTCGTAGCCAATCTCGGTGCGTTCAGGAAGGCTGACGTGGCGGTCGATGATGGCGCGGCGAATGCGCGAGTGGCGGCCGATGTTCACGTGGTTGTAGATGATGGATTGCGAGACTTCCGAGTAGCTGTTGACGCGCACATCGTTGCCGATGACGGAAGTCTGCACGCGGCCGCCGGAGATCACCGAGCCGCCCGCAACGATGGAATCGAGAGCCAACCCCATGCGTTCCGGGTCGGCAAAAACGAATTTTGCTGGTGGGTATTGGTGCTGCCAGGTGCGCAGCGGCCAGGCGCTGTCGTACAAGTTGAAGACCGGCGACACGCTGACTAGATCCATGTTGGCTTCGTAGTAGGCGTCGATGGTGCCCACGTCGCGCCAATACAAAGCATCCTTGCTGTTTTCGTCGACGAAGTTGTAGGCGAAGACACGGTGCTTCGAAATGATGCGCGGAAGGATGTCCTTGCCGAAATCGTGATGCGACTTGGGATCCTCGGAATCGGCAAGAAGGATGGGGATCATCAGCTGCGTGTTGAAGATGTAAATGCCCATGGAGGCGTTGCAATGTCCGGCGTGGTGTGGAGACTCCTTCGGCGCGGCAGGCTTTTCCTCGAAGCCGACGATACGCCAATCCTTATCCACTTCGATCACGCCGAACTGCTTGGCGGCTTGTTGTACGGGAATCTGGATAATACCGACGGTAACATCTGCGCCGGAGTCCACGTGCTGATCGAGCATCTTGGCGTAATTCATCTTGTAGATGTGATCGCCGGAGAGAATGAAAACAAACTTAGAGCGCTCGCTGCCGATGGAATAAATGTTCTGATATACGGCGTCAGCGGTGCCCTGGTACCACTGCTGCGAGACGCGCATCTGAGGCGGAAGGACCTCGATGTAATCGCCGAGGCCGGCGAGAGGCGACCAGCCGGCGCGAATGTGGCGGTTCAGGCTGAGAGCCTTGTACTGAGTGAGGATGAATACTCGACGCAGATTCGAATTGATGCAGTTCGAAAGCGTGATGTCAATGATGCGGTAGAGTGCGCCGAAAGGCACGGCGGGCTTGGCGCGATCGCGAGTGAGCGGCCAAAGGCGTTCGCCCTGGCCTCCGGCAAGGAGTACGACGATGGCATCCCGCATATCGGACATTGGCTGCCCCCGCGGTGCGGCTAGCGAAGCGGCTCAATCTAACAATAGAAGGAGAGAAAAACAAGAAGGGCGCCACGAAAACGGTGAGCATAGGTGCAGTGAGAGGGAGACGGCCGGTCGAACAGCATTCCGGTACAAATCCACGGAAATGCCTTTGGGTTATATCTGCGTCAATAGAGTACCCGGATGGTTATGAGGTAGGCTCAGTACCCGCACACCGGCTAAAAATGCAAAGATTCCTTGACTTATGTGGGCGGAATTGATTAGAAGAAGCCATCTACCTATCAGGGTGCGTACGAACCGGACAAGACATGCGATAATAAGTAGCAGGGGCGGTGCCCGCAGCAGAGCATAGCCGGTCATTTTGGCAGGCAAGAGGCGCCGCAAGATACCAATCCGAACCGGATTGGGGGTGAATTTAATAAAGTGGCTGAAGTCATCATCCAAGAGAGTGAATCCCTGGAAAATGCCCTGCGGCGTTTCAAGCGCAAGGTGCAACAGGAGGACATCATCAAGGAAATCAAGAAGCACAGTTTCTACATGAAACCCGGCGAGAAGCGCCGGGCAAAAGAAGCGCTTTCGCGGAAGCGACTGCGCAAGAAGCAGCGGCGGGAAGCGGATTAATGATATTGGGCGGTCCCGGTAACACCGGGATCGCCCCTCCGTTTTCGTCGCGGCTCGGCGCCGCACTTCCGAGAATCAGGCCCCCGTAAGGCAGAGTGTTTGGGAAGTTGTCGCAGCTTCGTGCCCGCAGCCCAAGGGATCCGCGCCCGGCGTCCCCCGGATACTGGTCTCCTCAAGCATCTAGGGTATACGGCACAAAGTCCGCCCATCCCCTGCCCCCCACGGGACCAGGGGAGAGCGGCTCATGGAATACCACGACAAGGTGCTGAAGTGTTCGGAATGCGGCGCAGAATTCGTTTTTACTGCCGGCGAACAGATGTTTTTCGCGGATAAGGGCTTCAAGAACGAACCCAAGCGTTGCAAGGCCTGCAAGGCCAAGCGAGCCGAAGGCGGCGGTGGAGGCGGTCATGCCTCGCCGATGCGCTCGGAAACGAAGACAAACTGCTCGCAATGCGGGAAGGAGACGACAGTCCCCTTTCGTCCTACACAGGGGCGGCCGGTGTTTTGCCGAGAATGCTTCCAGCAGCGCAGGGCGATGGGTGCGGCGTAAGACGCGGGCATTTTAGGCTAAGAGTCAACTAGGGAACGTTCTAGTCCAACAAGTCTCCAGTGGGACAAACATTCCTGTCTGCCCTTTCCCCGTTGAAACAAATTGTGGTCCCGCACATACTCGGCGTTGGTGTATTTTGCGCCGCGTCGCGGTATGATACGTAGCTCAAAGTCCCCAAGCGGACCCTGTAAATCCAGAGGGCCTATCCATGGCTCACCGCTTCACCATCGGCGTCGAGGAAGAGTTCCAGATCATTGACCCTGCGACGTGCGAGTTGCGTTCGCACGTCAGCCAGCTTGTTTCCGCAGCTTCCCCGGATATTGCCGAGCAGGTGAAACACGAGCTGCATCAGTCCATTGTGGAAACCGGCACGCGCATCTGCGAGAGCGTCAGCGAGCTGCGCATTGAAATGCATCGTACGCGCGGCGAACTAGTCGCTGCCGCGGAACGCGCAGGGCTGCAAGTCGCAGCCGCAGGGACACACCCCTTCTCAAGCTGGATCGACCAGGTCATCTCTCCGGGCGAGCGCTATCAGCATATCGTCGAAGAGATGGGGCAATTGGCGCGGTCGTTGCTGATCTTCGGCATGCATGTTCACGTGGCCATGCCGGACAAACAGACCACCATCGACATGATGAACGGCGTGCGCTATTTCCTGCCGCACCTTTTGGCGCTTTCCACGAGTTCGCCGTTTTGGATGGGCAGAAACACCGGCTTGAAATCTTTCCGCACCACGGTGTTTCGCCGGTTTCCACGCACCGGGGTGCCGGAACAATTCGAATCGTGGAGCGCCTACGAAAATTTCGTGAACCTCCTCGTAAAGCTGAATTGCATCGACAACGGCAAGAAGATTTGGTGGGACGTGCGCCCGCACCCCATGTTCGGCACGCTGGAATTCCGCATGTTCGACGCTTCTACAAAAGTCGAGGAAGCTGTGGCCATTGCCGCGCTCGCGCAGGCCATCATTGTGAAGCTGCATCGCCTCTACCAGGGCAATGTGAGTTGGCGGCTCTACCGGCGCGCGCTTATCGAGGAGAACAAGTGGCGTGCGGCGCGCTACGGCATCGATGGAAAGCTGATCGACTTCGGCAAGGAAGCTGAAGTGCCCATGCGCCAGCTGATTCCCGAGCTGTTGGAATTGGTGGATGACGTCGTCGACGACCTCGGCAGCCGAAGCGCCGTCGAATACGTACACACGATCATGAGCGAAGGCACCAGTGCGGACCGGCAGTTGCGCATCTATCAGGAAACCGGCGATTTGAAAGCGGTGGTGCGGCACCTGGTTGCCGAAACGCGCGGAGGCGTCACCGAGCCGCGCACTTCTTCAGCACACGCCGTGAATTAACGGCGTCGCAAACGAGGCAGTTCCACAGGATCCTGACAGGAGCACGAACATGAAAACCGTTGGCCTACTCTGCGGACGGGAATACAGTTTTCCTCCAGCGTTTATCGAACGCGTGAAGAAGCTCGGCGTCAAGGACGGCGTGACCGCCGAATTTGTGAAACTGGGCGGCACGCGCATGGGTGAGCCCGCGCGCTATAGCGTCATCGTCGACCGTATCTCGCATGAAGTCGAATATTATCGCGGCTACCTGAAGCACGCGGTGCTTCAGGGGACTTACGTTATCAACAATCCGTTCTGGTGGACCGCCGACGACAAGTATTTCAACTATTCGGTGGCCGCCAAACTCGGCATCGCGATTCCCAAAACCGTGCTCCTTCCGCAGAAGGGTTATCCCATCGACGTGGACATCACTGCTGAGTCGCTCCACAACCTGGAATATCCCGTGGACTGGGACGGGCTGCTCGATTATGTCGGCCGCCCCGCGATCTTGAAGCCTTTTTCGGGCGGCGGCTGGAAACACGTCTACAAAGTTCATGACAAGGAGGAATTGCTCGACGCCTACGACAAGACTTCGCCCTACTGCATGACGCTGCAGGAATTCATCGATTTCAACCAGTACGTGCGTTGCTTCACCTTTGGCAAGACGGACATTCTCCCCGTTCACTATGACCCCAAGGAACGCAAATACCTTGTCGACCACCAGTACCTGACTCCGGAGCTCGGCGCGCGCATCGTGAAGGATGCGCAAACCATTAACCAGGCGCTCGGCTACGAAATGAACACTATTGAGTTCGCCGTCAAGGATGGTGTGCCGTATGCCATCGACTTCCTGAATCCCGCGCCGGATTTCGAACGCCACCGCATCACGGAATTTTATTTCGAGCACGTGGTGGAAAAGATGGCACGGCTGGTGATTGACCGCGCACTGAACGGCAAGGCTTCGAATCCCTGGCCGCGGTGGGAAGAGATGCTTGGCATCGGCGCAGCCGCGGGACTTACAGGAGCGCCGAAGAGCGTCGCCGCCGGGCAAAAGAGCGCTGCCGCTCCGGCTGCCGGTGCCTCGCAGAGATCGTAATGAGAATCGTGGAAAAATGACCAGCGCGCCAACACCATCGGCTTTGCCGCCGTCCCCGGCGGAAGAATGGCACGCGATTTTGAAAGCCACGCTGCTGCGCGTGCCCGCCCTCCCCGAAGATTTGTTCAAGCGCATGCGCAAAGCCCGGCTTACGTTTGGCGACCGTGTTCACTGTCCATTCCTGCGCCCATTTTTTCTTTCGCCCGAAGACGAAACGCGCGTGAGAACCGTCGCGGAAACGATCGCCGACCTTGGCGAGCGCATCGCAAGCGCCGCCCTCGACGACAAAGACCTTTTTGCCCAATTGCATCTGCGGGAGGAAGAGGAGCGTCTCGCCCGCATCCCCACGGGATACGGACGGGCGAGCACGGCCTCGCGGCTGGATGCGTTTCTACTTCCACACTCTCTGAAGTTTGCTGAATACAATGGCGAGTCGCCGGCCGGCGCGGGCTATTCGGAAACGCTTGCGGAGATTTTCCGCGAACTCCCGGTGATGGGCAAGTTTGCGCAGAACTATGAAATTCACAGTTATCCTCTCAGCGCCAAGCTCCTTGATGCCCTGGTGATGAGCTATCTGGACTGGGGAGGATCGTCCGCGAAGCCGCAGATTGCGATTGTGGATTGGGAAGACGTTCCAACCGTGAGCGAGTTTGAAATCCTCAAGGAACGCTTCGAGCGAATGGGCATCCCAACCTTGATTGCCGATCCCCGCCAGCTCGAGTGGGACGGCAAATCTCTTGTCGCAGAGGACAAGAAGATCGATCTCGTCTACCGCCGCGTGCTCATCAACGACATTGTGGCCAAGCCTGCTGAGTGTTCCGCCCTCGTCAAAGCGTACGCGGCGAATGCCGTGTGTGTGGCGAATAACTTTCGCTGCAAGATTCCGCATGTAAAGGCGTTTTTCGCCGTGTTGACCGACGAGCAAAACGGTGCACTCTTCTCTCATGGTGAGCGCGAACTTATCCAAAACCATATTCCCTGGACGCGTGTTGTTGCGGACGTCGGGACGGCACACTACGGCCAGCACATCGATTTGCTCGCTTTTATCCGTAAAGAGCGTGAGAACCTGGTGCTGAAACCCAGCGATGAGTACGGCGGTTCCGGTGTGACTCTCGGCTGGGAAACCAGTGAAGCCGACTGGGACGCGAGGATCGAGAACGCCCTTTCGGCGAAGAACGGCGCATGGATCGTCCAGGAACGCATCCCCATCCGGCGCGAAGTTTTTCCTTACATCGCGGATGTCGGCAGGGTCGATTACCGCGACATGCTCGTGGATTTTGCTCCGTACCTCTTTCGCGGAAAGCTCTGCGGCTTTCTCACCCGCCTCAGTGCCACCGGCCTCGCCAATGTAACCAGCGGCGGCGGCCAAGTCCCGGCATTTCGCATTTCCCCGCGGGTCTCTGCGGCTAACTAGACAGTACAATCTGTGCACAAGGAAGCGTTCGCGCAACTCTCGCCCCTTGTGGCAGGTTTCTTGACCGGCCCATCGGCCAGTTTAGAGAAAAGAAGTATCAGTAATTTACCGTAGATAGAAAATCCGGCCATTCTAGTAGAATTATAGAGATGAACTTTGGTTCGCCACGAACGGACTTGATGCCCGGCGCGCGAAATGCCGTGGAAACGTGTCTCGGTGTGCGTCCCGGCGAGCACGTGGCGCTGATTGCCGATGAAGCCTGCCGCGCCGTCGCTGCCAGTATCGCCTCCGCGCTGGACGACCAGCACGCGCCTTACACCGGATTGCTCTTGGAAGATTTTGGGCCGCGCCCGATCAGTGCCGCACCCACGGCCGTGCTAAACGCTCTGGAGGCCGCGGATGTAGGCGTGATGTGCATGACGCCTCAGCCGGGCGAACTAGGCGCGCGCATGGCCATCGTGAAAGTGGTGGAGCGCCGCCAAATTCGTTACGCGCACATGGTCGGGGTCACTCCGCAGATCATGCAGCAGGGTATGCGCACGGATTACAAGCTGGTGGATCGCCTAAGCGACAGCCTGCGCGAACGCATGCTGCGCGCCGAAACGCTCACGGTAAAAACCGAAGCTGGCACAAAGATTGCCGCGCATTTCGACCGCGGGCTCGACTGGGTGAAGACCAGTGGGCTCATCAGCCCGCGTTACTGGTCAAATCTTCCCGCTGGCGAAGTTTTCACCACACCTGCGACCGTGGAGGGCACTTTCGTTTGCGACGCCACCGCCGGCGATCATTTCAATGGAAAATACGGTGATCTGCAATCTACGCCGCTTACACTGGAGATCAAAGGCGCGCGGCTCGTAGGCGTCAACTGCGCCCGGAAGGATTTGGAGCAGGAGTTTTGGGATTATTGCCACACGGATGAAAACAGCGATCGCGTGGGCGAACTCGCTTTCGGCACGAACCTTGGCCTGTCTGAGATGATCGGCACCTTGCTTCAGGACGAAAAATGTCCCGGGGTGCACATCGCGTTCGGCGATCCCTACGGCAGCCAGACCCACGCTGATTGGAAATCGAAGACGCACGTTGACGTTCTCACCCGTAAATGCGACGTTTGGATCGACGACGACCAAGTCATCGAAAAAGGCCACTACCAGCTCAATCACCTCGGCCTAGCCTAACACTCCTTAGTTCCACGCAAAATCAGACTCAGAAAATCTGCGAAACGTATTCGCGCATCTGGTGTTTCCAGTATGGCCAATCGTGGCCGCCCTGCGGGCCCCAGTTGTCCAGCGAGTGGCGGATGCCCTTGCCGGAGAGAACTTCGGATAGGCGGTAGGTCGGCCCGCTGTTTTCCCACGGCCCCGTGCCGGTGCTGAGGTGAATGTCGCAACTTGCAATCTGCTGATAGAACCAGGAATCGCTGGCATTCGACAGGTAATCGACCGGGTTGTTGAAGTAAAAATTGTCGTCGTACATGCCGTCCATGAAATTCCGCAGGTCGTAGACGCCTGACATCGCAAAGCACCGTTTGATCACATCCGGATGCTTGAACAGGCTGTTCGCGGCGTGGTACGCGCCAAACGATGCGCCCATGGTCGTGATCGCAATGCCCTGGGTCTGGCAATTATTCCAGATGAAGGGCACGACCTCTTCGCGCAGGTAAGAATCGAAAACCGCCTGGACGTAGCTGCGATGAAAGGGGTGTGCTCCCTTGTTGTAAAAGCTATGCCCATTGATCGAATTGATGCTGTAGAACTTGATTCTTCCCGCATCGATGAAGTCCGCGAGCGCGCCGATCATGCTCCGGCCTTCGAGTTCCCACTCGTCGCCCGCGCTGGTCGGAAAACCAAGAAGCGGCGCGCCCCAATGCCCGTGCACGACAACGCCCAGCTCCATGCCGAGCCGGTGAGAGTACCAGCGGTGATATTCGCGTTGCATCGGTCGCCCTCTTGACTGTTGCGGGGAGAAGAAAGTATGCCAGTGGGGACCGCTTGCCGGCAATTAGCTTGCCTTCAGAAAAATGCGTTTTGAGGGAATCCGCGTATATAATCTGTGGCCTCTGAACCCACTCGACAGGAGAGTTCATCCATGGCCACTTCCACGGCAACAAGCCGGCCTAGTCCGGAGCACATTTTCAACACTCTCAATGCTTTCCAGCAGAGCGCCGCGCTGAAAACCGCGATCGAATTGGATATTTTCACTGCCATCGCGGACGGCACGAACACGGCAGCTTTGCTCGCAGCGAAGACCGGTGCTGCGGAGCGCGGCGTCCGCATCCTCTGCGACTACCTGACCATCCATGGGTTTCTGGCTAAGAGCAATCGCTGCTACTCCCTCTCGCAAGAGTCTGCCATTTTTCTCAACCGGCATTCGCCAGCATATATGGGAACCCTGGCGGATTTTCTTGTCAGCGCCGCTCACAAGAGAAATTTCGACGCGCTGACGGAATCGGTAAGAAAAGGCGGCACATCAGTCGCGCAAGGCGACAATACCAAGCCAAACGACGAACTCTGGGTGACCTTCGCGAGAACCATGGCGCCTCTGACGACCGTGTCGGCCGGGTTTATCGCGGACCTGGCCCGCGCGAAGGAGGGAAAACCGTGCAGGGTACTGGACATCGCTGCGGGACACGGGATGTTTGGAATCACCATTGCCATGCAGAATCCGAACGCGTACATCACCGCGGCTGACTGGGCTCCGGTCCTGGCAGTCGCAAAGGAAAATGCGGCGGCTGCGGGCGTAGCCAATCGCGTCGCCTTCCGGCCCGGGAGCGCGTTTGAAGCGGACCTCGGCGAAGGTTACGACATCGCGCTGCTGACAAACATCTTTCACCACTTCGACGTGCCAACTTGCGAAAAGCTGATGCGCCGCGTTCATGACGTGCTAAAACCTGGCGGCAAAGCAATCACACTTGAGTTTGTCCCCGATGAAGATGGCGTTACGCCGCCGACCGCCGCGGCTTTCAGCCTCATCATGCTGGCGGGAACGGATTCGGGCGATGCTTACGCCTTCTCGCAATACGAGAAAATGTTCGCGAATGCCGGCTTCGTGAAAACGACACAGCATTCGATTCCAGACTCGCCGCAGCAGCTGCTTCTTTCAGAAAAATAGGAACACCCCGTGAAGGAAAAAGCCAAAAAAGTCGCCAAGAGGAAAAGTAATACCAGAAATCACGATCACATTCTGCGTGAACACCTCATCGCTCTATTGAAGGGTGGCCATGCGCACGTACATTTCATGGACGCGATCGAGGGCTTCCCAGACGCCAAACGCGGGACCTTCGTCGAGGGCCTGCCGCATACCGGATGGCAATTACTGGAGCACTCGCGGATCGCGCAATGGGACATCCTGGAATTCAGCCGCGATGCAAAGCACGTCTCGCCGGGATTTCCCGAGGGCTACTGGCCGAGAACTCCGGGGCCGCCGGATGAAGCTGCCTGGAAAAAGAGCGCGCAAGAGTTTCAGCGCGACCTGGAGGAAATGGTCAAGCTGGTGAAAAACCCGAAAACCGATCTCTACGCCACGATTCCGCATGGAGACGGCCAGACGATTCTCCGCGAAGCGCTGCTGCTGGCCGATCACAACGCCTATCATTTAGGTCAACTGGTCGATTTGCGCCGCGCGCTGGGCGCCTGGCCCGAGTCGTAAACCCTCGCGAATCGCGGCTGAACCTGGAAACTGGGAATTTGATTCAGTAGGGCGTCTTGTTTTCCTGCTGTCTCCACGCCGAAAAAATTACGAGGGAATCCTCGCGCAGTAGCTGCGTCATCGGAATCCGCCGTACTGCCGGGGCGATTTTCAATTCGTCATGGATGAAAGCGTCGTCAAACCCGGCGTCAGCAGCATCCGCCGCGGTTGCGGCATAGAAAGTTCGCGCCGGGCGCGCCCAGTAGATTGCTCCGAGGCACATCGGGCAAGGTTCGCACGTCGTATAAAGGTCGCAGCCGGTCAGTTGAAAATCAGCGAGAACACGGCAAGCCTCGCGAATGGCCACGACTTCCGCATGCGCCGTCGGATCGTTCGTGCGTGTAACACGGTTCGCGCCTTCGGCAATAATGCGCCCTTCTTTGACGATTAACGCGGCGAATGGCCCGCCGCTGCCCGAGCGGACATTTTCCAGCGCCAGCGCGATGGCGTGCCTCATGAAGTCTGGTGACATTTGCCTGCCTTTCTTCCGCGTTTCAGATTGTACTGTCCAGCCTGTATTGCTTGGAATCACCTATTGCCGGGCGATCCGCGGGGCGCGCCTCTCCACTCCCGGACTTGCAAGATAATGAAATGGCGGTACGATGGTGCATTGCACTGCGCGGTTTTGCATCTATTTTCGTTCAGTGGCGGAGAGGGCGCATGATTCACATCGAGAATATTTCCAACCGCAACCAGGAGTTATTCAGCAGCCGGAGGGGGTTCCTTAAGGGCATGCTCGGTGCAGGCGC
>DASQYT010000320.1:0-6743 GCA_035639075.1 Candidatus Elarobacter sp. | reverse complement strand
GACGAACGCCGTGTCCAGTTCATGCGCGGTTACCTCCACGGCCTTGGCAGAGCCCTGCTTCATGGCGCCAACGTCCGTGCCTACCATCACTGGAGCCTGCTCGATAATTTTGAATGGGCCGAAGGCTACGCCCAGCGATTCGGCCTCACCTACGTCGATTTCCGCACACAAAAACGCACCATCAAGGATTCCGGCCACTGGTACGCCAAGCTCGCCTCCACCGGCAGCCTCACTTAGTCTGTTGGAACACCATCGCTGGAAACCATTTTGTCCTAAACAACGTCATAAAATTATGATGAGAACTATTCTCGCCGCCATTTTCCTGGCGGTTTTCGCCGTTCCGGTCTTGGCGCAAGACCCGCCACCAACGGCGTCTACCCGTGGCGGCTGCGGCCCCAGCGAGGCGTATTTCGACGTAAAGACGAACAAGAAGCAGCATCCTGTGGCACCCACGGATAGTGGCAAGGCCCTCGTCTACGTCTTCGAGGATATTGAGCGTGGTCCCACAATGAGAGTGGGGCTCGATGGCGCGTGGGTCGGAGCCAACAAAGGCAAGTCTTATTTTTTCTTTTCCGTGGATCCCGGCGATCATCAAGTCTGCACCAATTGGCAATCGGGCACCTTCAAGGAAACCTCCAAGCGCATTGGTTCGGCCACTACTATTAAGGCCGAAGGAGGCAAGGTTTATTACTTGCGGGTCCAGGTCTATGAACGAAGCGAGCAGGACCGCAATGTGAAACTGGAACCGGTTGAGCCAGCCGAAGGCCAGTTCCTTATTTCCGCTTCCGCGTTCAGTACCTTCCGCGCCAAAAACTGATTGGCTCTAACTTATTGCTGCGCTGGCCAGTTACGCGCCATTCAGGTGTCTCCCATCTCCTTTTGCAGCATCCACCCGATTGCCTTCGCGTTTCTGGTGGTGCATACGTAGAGTGGCTGCAAACTGCCTCGAAGCTAGCCGAGTGTAAGAAAGGGTGGATGATCAAGCTCAGAGCGTGCGAAGAAGAACGTAATCGCACTCTAAGCCCAAACGTTTGGAAGGCGCAGCACTTTTAGCGTGAATTCCAGGTGCTCCTCGTCCCTGCCGTTTCCATGACTCTGATTTGAAAGCATGGCGCGCTCGCCCCGCGCGCTTCAGTCATGGGTAGTTTGTTCTGAAAGCGACAGAATCCATCGCCCAGCCATCCTACGGAGGAAAGATGCGCAAGCTGAATGCTGTGCTCCTGCTGTGTCTCGCTTTGCTCTTTGGTTCGAACGTTCAGGCCCAAACCAATTCCGGCGTGAACAATGCTGAGTTGAATGGCAATTACGCTTTTATGTTCAGCGGAGTCACCGGGAATAGCGGCGGCTCGTCCGTTTTTGCAACTGTTGGGAGATTCACAGCGGACGGTTCCGGCAATATTACCAGCGGCGAATTGGACGCCAACGGTGTCGCCCTCGGAGCCGTGCTGACCGCGCAAGCGTTCACCGGCACCTACTCGATCGGTGCCGATAATCGCGGCGTGATGACCTTGAATATTCCTGGCGGCGCAAAATTCGCCTTTGCCATGACCGCCAACGGTAACGCCCAGTTCATTGAGTTCGACGCTTCGGGCGGAGCGGGAACGATTGGATCGGGAAAAATCGAAAAGTCAGACACTTCCGGGTATAGCGCCGCAGCCATTTCGGGTGACTACGCGTTTGGTGCGGATGGGTTCGACGACTCGAACAATCGCGCGGCCATTGCCGGGCGGTTTACTTCGAACGGTGCGGGCGCTTTGACCAACGAAGCCGCGGACATCAACGCTTATGGCACGACTTCTTCGATGACATTTTCGTCGGCAAATTACACCGTGTCCGATACCGCCACGGGGCGCGGCACAATCAACTTTGCTTTCTCGATCGGGGGATCGCCATTCAATTTGAATTTCGTATTTTACGTCGTGAACGCGGGAAAGCTGTTTGCGATGGAGAGTGACCCGGTCTCGGCTTCCACCCCCTTGCTGAATGGCGTCGTGCTGCGGCAACAGACTCCTGCGGGAGGTTTCTCCAATGCTTTGCTGAATGGCGGCATGGTGATTTACATGACGGGATTCACTTTTTGCGGCAATGGATCCGGCCGTGCTTCTGATGCGCTCGCAGGTTTGCTCACCTTCGACGGCAACGGCGCCCTCGACGCCGCCTTTGATGAAAACTGCGGCGGCCTCTCCAATTCCGTTAGCGGCTTGACGGGGACATACAGCGTGGCGAGCAATGGGCGCACATCCATCGCTGTCGCCAATGGCGCGGTCGCCTATCTGGTGAGTGCGAATCAAGTATTCCTCTTCGCTACGGACAGTTCCATTGTGTCAGGCTTCGGCGAACCCCAGGCGGCCGTGTCGTTCACGAGTAGCGCGCTGAACGGAAATTATGCGGGCGTGGCGGCTACGCCGGCGTCATTTGGCGTCCAAGTTTTCTCCAGTGAGTTCACGGCGAACGGCGCCAGTCCCACGGGCAACATGACCGGCACAGAGGACATCGGCGCTTCCAGTGGACCAGTCTCGGGCGCGGCGTTCCAGGCCGCGTACTCCGTAGCCTCCTCGCCGACAAACGGGCGGGGAACCATGACGGTTTCTTCCGGAACGGGAGGCAACGCCGTCATTTATATGATCTCCGCCTCGACGTTCGTGGCCGTCTCGCTGAACGATCCAAATCCGGCTGTCTTGCTCTTCGAGCTGTCTCCAACTTCTTCACCATCCGTTACACTTTCCACGCTATCGCTGAATCCCACGACTGTCACTGGCGGAGATTCTTCCACGGGCACGGTAACGCTGAGCGGGCCAGCACCTTCAGGCGGAGCGCAAGTGGCGCTCTCCAGCAGCGACCCGTCAGTAGCTACGGTGCCTTCCAGCGTAACGGTTGCGGCCGGAGCTACCAGCGCGACGTTCACGGTCAGCACCAGCACCGTCTCCGCGTCGACCACGGTCATTATTTCGGCTACCTACGCCGGCGTAACCAAAACGGCTTCGCTTATCGTGAATCCCGCACCGCCGCCGACGCTCACTTCGCTGACATTAAGTCCAACGAGTGCCACTGGCGGAAATTCCTCCACGGGCACGGTAACGCTGAGTGGTCCGGCTCCGTCCGGCGGAGCGCAAGTGGCACTTTCCAGCAGCAACACGTCAGTGGCTACGGTGCCTTCCAGCGTGACTGTCGCCGCCGGAGCCACCAGCGCCACGTTCACCGTCAGCACTAGCACCGTCACCGCGTCCACCACGGTCATGATCTCGGCGTCTTACGCTGGTGTGACCAAGGCGGCTTCGCTCACCGTGAATCCCGTTCCTCCGCCGCCACCGGCTCTGTCTTCGCTGACCTTGAATCCCAGCACGGTCATCGGCGGCGTGCAATCTTCCACGGGCAGAGTCACACTAAGCGCGCCGGCTCCGGCAGGTGGCGTGACGGTCATCCTTTCCAGCAACAGCGGCACGGCCAGCGTGCCGTCCAGCGTGTTCATTCCGGCAGGCGCCACCAGCGCGACGTTTACGGTGAACACATCCATCGTTCTCATTTCGACTTCCGCCAATATCTCTGCTACGTACAACGGTACGACGCGGACGGCAACTCTTACTGTACTGCTCTAGCGGATGCTCGTCTTGGCTCGTGAGCCGCGCCTTGCCTGGTTCCAAGCGCGCGGCTCCATTGGCCTTGAAAAGCGTTACCGCGGATTGCGGGAAGCAAAAACACCCTCTTACTTCTCGGCGCTTGCCAACGGCTTCAACCGTTCCTTGATGATCTTGAGCACCATGCCCGCGTTGCGGTCGGCAACTTCGCTCACTTTGTATTCCGCAGACGTGCCCAGCACCTGCGCGACTTCGGAAGGCGTTAACTTATATTCTTCCGTCAGCCATTGCGCCATGTTCGCCGTTGCACCGCGGAATGCATCATCCAGCGATCCAGCAAGTCCCATGGCTATCAAGTGCGTTGCGGACTCCACGCGCGGCCCCGGGACTCGTTTCCCCGGAATTACATCCACGGTGAACTCCACGTCCATCGACGTTTCGAGAGCGTTGCCGTTGAGCTCTCCGTCGCCTTGCAGCGCGTGCCCATCGCCCACGTAGAGAAGTGCGCCAGGCACGCTCACCGGCAAATATACTGTTGCGTCTTCCACGATCTCGTTGAAATCCATATTTCCTCCGTAGCGCCCGGAATCGCCGGATCCGGGAGACGCTTGCGCCACGTTTGGCGCCACCGCCACGCATCCCAGCATCGGCCGCAGCGGCACCGAGTAACGCGTCAAATGCTCGGCCGGTTTTTCCGGTGTCGCCAGGCCGCGTTCCCTGTCCAGATGCCATCGCACGGATTTGCCGGCGTCCTTCATCTTCACCGCCAGTTCGCTGTCTACGGCGCGTCCCACAAGAAAATCATCGCTCTCAGCCCAATCGCGATTCAGGCGCACGCGCGTAAAGTGCACCGTTAGCGTGTCTCCCGGCGCCGCCGTCTCCACGTAAAAAGGCCCCGTTTCCGGATTTCCACCCAGCACGCGCGTCACACCCTTTTCATCCTTCCCGCCGGCATCGACGGTCGTCGTATGCACACTGTCACCAGGAATGATCGTCAGCACCGGTTTGTTCAACGCAGAGAATTGCCGGGAGAAAGTAGTGGGCACAAATTCATGACGCTTTGCCACTCCAGCGCGCCGCGGCGGAACGAGTTCCGCCGTGAACTTATGCGTCTCCGGATGCGTCGGGTCATCAGTGTGGGTAAACACTACTGTTCCTGTGATCGCGCCGCCTTGCAGTGTGGCTTTGCCTTCGTCCGTCCCACCCTGCTCGTCCCTAGCCAGGAAATAAATCGTGTTTCCCTTGAGCGTTCCCTCGAGCTTGTCGCCATCAAAATTCCCGCTCAGCTTTTCACCTTCCTGCTTCAGCTCCATACCAAAGTAAATCGTCGAGCCATAAAAATCCGTGTTCACTACCCATCGTCCGGAAACGCCGCCGGTTGCGGGCCGCGCCGGTTCTTGCGTCTCGTGCGCCGCCAAAACCCCCGGAACAAGCATCAGCAAAAACAAGACTTTGCGCATGACGGTCTCTCCTCGCTGCGACATTCTAGACGACCCCACATGCTCACAGTTAGTTCGTTTCCTTGACCATTGGAGATGCAAGTTTGCGTGCCGGTCTAATTGGGGAAGCTCTCCATGTTCTCGTTTCTCCATTTGCGATCTTTTCTTTGACCCCCATACCCCACCCGGATGTTTTTTGTAAAAGAGTTCGAAATTGCTTGAAAACAAGAGAGTTGAGTTTTTGATGAGTGCAAAAGAGCGCGCAAGCGTATGAAAGGAAAGGAGTTGAGTACAGTGGCAAGAGATGAATGGCGAGCAATTGATTCCAAAGGTTGTCGATTGGCCGTTGTGTAGGAAGAGCGGGTAATCGTCTGAAAAGAAAAGAGTTGAATGGAAGAGGACAGGAAGCGTAAAGACCTGGCGGGAAGAGATAGGGATTGGTGAGCGGCAAACACGGGGGAATATCAGCATGAAACTAAATCGTATGTTAAGTAATTAGTTATATACCATTCGAATGGAGCGGCAAGATGTTGGGAGGACAGGGGTTGAGGAGTTGACAAGTTGATGGGCGGAGATCAAGGGATGCGGATCTGGGGGACGGAAAGCGGAGAATCTTGGGGAAATGAGCTCGCCGAAAAAAGAGGGCGGAGAAATCAAACCCGGACTACGGGGTTGGCCACTCTTCACCACGCGCTGGCGTAAGAGTATCCCGCCCAACTAAAGCTCTCGACGATGCCGTCCATTCTGCCGCTGAATTGCTTCATGATCGCGGGGCCAGTCGACGCAAGATCATCCTTCTGATCTCCGATGGTCTCAACGAGCCCCCATTCAACCACCATACGTACGCCGACACTCTCGAGGTCCTCCTCCAGGACAACATATCTGTATACAGCCTGGCAGTTGGGCATTTCCTTAAAACGAAAGTTCTCCCGCCTGGTCAATTATGCGAACGATTCCGGTGGCGACATCTATTACGCCGTCCAAAGCGCCGCCATGGAAAGGCTCTATTCGCGAATAACTGAGCAGGCCCGCCACGAGTACACCCTGGCCTACGTGCCTCACGTCAACAACCGCAACGCCAGCTATCACAAGGTAGAAGTCCATACCACACGCGAAGGTGTCACTATTAGGACTCGCCAGGGGTACTACACAGGTCCTCTCGTCGTTCCAGCAAAGCAGTAGCGTTGGCATTCCCTTACAGGACGTACCTCTGATCACAGCCTGCTACAATCGGCCTGTGCTGGCTGGGGCCCAACCCGAGACTCACGAACTTCTGGCGCTGGATACGGATGCTGGGACGCGGCTGGACCGGTTCGTGGCCGCGCATCGGCCGGAACTTTCACGCTCACGAGTCCAAGAACTGATCGATGGCGGCCATGTCCTTGTCAATGGCAAAGCGGCCAAACCTTCCCAGAAACTTCACGGCGGGGAACTGATCGCCGTTCATGCGCATCCGCGGCCGGCGACGCGCGCCGAAGCGGAATCGATTCCGCTGGATGTGCTGTACGAAGACGGCGACGTCATCGCCATCAACAAAGCGGCGGGGATGACCGTTCACGCCGGAGCGGGAAATGTTTCGGGCACTCTCGTCAACGCGCTTCTGGGGCGCGGGCAGGCGCTTTCAACGGGTGGCGATCCGCTGCGGCCGGGAATCGTACATCGGCTAGACAAGGAAACGTCGGGCGTGATCCTGGTGGCGAAGAACGACGCGGCGCATGCCAAACTTGGC
>DASQYT010000319.1:0-8616 GCA_035639075.1 Candidatus Elarobacter sp. | reverse complement strand
GGGACCTCTAGCGTGTCGCTCCGGTCAGGCTGGCGCGGCGCTGCTCGATAAGCTGCAGGAATTTTGGCTTTTCCTTCAACCACAGCGCTTCCAGCTCTTTGCTGAAACCAACAAGGACCCAGGGCATTCGCCGTTGCAGGGACTCCAATAGCTTCGGAACCGAATCCTTCTTCCCGCTGATTTCCAGGGACTGGCCCTTGAAGTCGCGAATGATCGCCGAGTAGCTTTTCCCTGTGGGAATCCCGCTGTGATAGTGCTTGGTTACTTTGGGATAGGCCCAGACGACGTCTCGAGTCGCCATCACGTTCGTCTTGTACGCCGCAGCGTTGATCAACCAGTTCGTGGTGATTTGCATCGCCCCGAATTTTTCGCCTCCGCCCTCGCTGTGCATTTCCGAATCAATGCGCATCCGCACATCCTGCAATCCGCCGTATTTCACAAGCTGCGTCAGCAGAGGGTGAATTTCAGGCCGCATCTTCCTCCGCACAGGAATGCCGACCAGCACAAGTCCGAGGACGCCGAAGCCCGCGCCGAAAGCCGCCACGAAGAGGTTGTCTCCCTTTCGGAAGCCCGTGGCATCCAGCATGAACGGAAGAAAAGCGTCCTTTTGCTCAGGATATTTCTGCTGGAACGGACGAACGACGCCGTTGGAGATTTCCGCCGGAACTGCCGTCAGAGTCCCAGCAAATTGCAGTTGATGATTGTCCGCCGGAGTCTTCACCAGCAGCAACCGCTTGCTCACCACCAGCGCGACGATCTCCGCGCGAATTTTGTCGTGGTTGCTGGCATCCACCTCTTGCATTCCGGTGGCGAACGATTTCTCTCCCTGCACCTTCAGGAAATACCTTTTGGGAACCGCGGGATTCCAGATGGAGACCAGCTCTGAACCTTGCACCGGGAACGGCCCGAACACAAAGTTGTAAGTGTCCCGCCAGCCCGCTGCAAGAAGCAGTCCCAGAATAGTCAGGACGGCGGTGCCCAAAAGGAAGAGGTTGCGGTTGGTGCGCCGGATCTGGCCGCTGATGAAGTCATCCCACATGAAGTCACCTCGTCTTCGCCCGCGCGGAGAAAGTTGGAGCCAATGCCATTCAACTTACGGGTCCATTCCAAGGTGCCGCAATAGAACCACTGTCGTTCGTTAGCCTGCGCGTTACTGTCCCGAAGTACGGGCACCCTCCTCCCCTTCGTTTAGCAAAGTTCCGACTGTGAACCTCTTTTGTTTTTAGGTTTTTAGGTGCGATAACTGGCGTTGATCCGAACGTACTCCGCGGTGAAGTCGCAGGTCCAGTAGCGCGCCCGGGCTTTGCCAGCGTGCAGATCCACGACCAGCGGAACGTGCTCGGTGAGAAGTTTGTTGCTGGCGGCGCGCTCGTTGAAATCGAGGGGCTGGCCACGCCGCAACACGGAAATGCCGGCCATCTTGATGTCCACCAGCGCGGTGTCAAACTTTACTCCGGAGCGCCCCGCAGCCGCGAAAATACGCCCCCAATTCGGGTCGCCGCCCGCGAAAGCGGTTTTCACCAGCGGAGAAGTGGCAATGGTCTCCGCGATGCGCTTCGCCGCTGCTTCCGTTTTTGCGCCGCGTACTTCAATTTCGATGACCCGCTGCGCGCCTTCGCCGTCGGCCACGATTTGCAGTGCGAGTGAGCGGCAGACTTCTTCGAGCGCAGCAGTGAACTTGCGATGCGCCGATGTTCCCGCTTTGATGGAAGGCGCTCCTGCTTCGCCATTCGCGAGAACCAGCAGCGTGTCGTTTGTTGAAGTGTCGCCGTCCACGCTGATAGCGTTGAACGTCCGGCCCGTGACGTCGCGCAGCGTCTTTTGCAAAAGCGAGGGCGCAATCGCCGCATCCGTGGCGACAAACGCCAGCATCGTCGCCATATTGGGATGAATCATCCCCGCGCCTTTGGCGCAGCCTACGAAATGGATGCGCTTCCCGGCCATTTTGAACGAAGCCGCCGCGGTTTTCGGGCGCGTATCCGTGGTGCAAATGGCGAGCGAAGTCTCCGCAAAGGAACGCGCCGAAGGGCGGCGGAACCGCGCAACGACCGGCAGCGCGCGCAGAATTTTCTCCAGCGGCAGCGGAACTCCGATCACGCCAGTCGAGCAGACAAACAATTCCTGCGTCGCGCAGCCCAGCCGCTTTGCGGCTTCGGCAATTGTGCGCTGAGCGGCGGCGTGACCCGCTTCTCCGGTAGCGCAATTGGCGTTCCCGGCGTTCACCACCACGCCGCGCATGCGGCCTTTCGAGGCGCGTAAATGCTCCTTGGAAATCAGAACGGGCGCGGCAACAACTAGATTTTGCGTGAAGACCGCGGCGGCCGAGGCCAGCACGTCGCTCGAAAGGATGGCGAGGTCGAGCGCGCCGGTTTTCTTCAGGCCGCAGGCGGTCGCGGCGAAGCGGAATCCGAGCGGGAGGGCGGCTTCAGAGAGGGCGTGCTTCATCAACGGGACGTCCGTATGACTAGCGCGTCTCTCCCGGAAGGGACCTCCGATCCTCCGCAACCGCGGCGAGAGTTAATTGCTGTTTTGTTGCCTGGCTTCCATTCATGGTTTGGCTCCTGTTTTGATGGCTTTTTTGTTGAGACGTCTTTCCAAATTCGCGATTGTCTCGGCAACACTTTCAGGCGCGGTGCCGCCGGGAACTTTTTTCGAGGCAAGCGCCGCGTCAACGCTGAGGCTCGTCGCAAAATCGTTTTCAAACGCTGGCGAGATTTTTTTCAGCGTGTCGAGGGGCAATGCAGTCCACGAAACATTCTGTTTTTCGGCTTCTCGCAGCACTTTGCCGATGATGTCATGCGCCTGGCGGAAGGGAATGCCTTTCCGGACCAGATAGTCCGCCGCTTCCGTGGCCAGCAGAGCGGGATTGGACGCCGCAGATTTCAATCGCTCGGTATTAAATTTCGTTGCCGCGACAGCGCCGGCCGCAACCCCAAGCATGTCCGCGACTTGATCGTGCGCGGCGAATAGCCCTTCCTTGTCTTCCTGCAGGTCGCGCTGATAACTCGTCGGCAAGCCCTTCAGCGTCGTGACCAGGCTGACCAGTGCCCCGGTGATGCGTCCGGTCTTGCCGCGGATGAGCTCCCAGGCGTCAGGATTCTTTTTTTGCGGCATGAGGCTGCTGCCGGTGGAAAATTCGTCGGGAAGAATGACGTACGAAAACTCCTGCGACGCAAAGATCACAAGATCTTCGGCCAGCCGCGAAAGATGCGTGGCGATACCGGTGAGCGCGAAAAGATAGTCGAGCGCAAAATCGCGGTCGCTCACGGCATCGAGACTGTTTGCCGTAATGCGGGAAAAACCAAGTTCGCGCGCGATCGTGCTGCGATCGATGACGAACGAATTTCCTGCGAGCGCGCCAGAGCCCATCGGACAAGCATCAGCGCTTGCAGCAGCGTGTTGGAGCCGAGTGATGTCACGGGTAAACGCTTCGGCGTGCGCGAGGAGAAAATGCGAAAGCAAAATCGGCTGCGCATGCTGCATGTGCGTCATGCCTGCCATCGGCACGCTGAGATTCGCTTTGGCCTGAAACAAAAACGAATTCAGCAAGGCCTCGATGCCATGCTGAACTTCGCTGACCGCATCGATGACGAACAACCGGAAATCGGTGGAGACCAATTCGTTGCGGCTGCGCCCGGTGTGCAATTTCCAGCCAAGCGGGCCGAGCTCCTCGACCAGAGCTTTTTCGACGAAATGGTGGACGTCCTCGGCGGTCGCGCCGAACGATTCGAGCCACGCCGAATCCGTTTTCGCGCGGTCCGAGATCTTGTCGAGCGCGGAAAGCGTTTGTTTCACTTCTGCCCCGGTGAAAACGCCGACGGGCTGCAACGCTTTGGCCCAGGCGCGATCGACGGCAATCTCGTACGGCAGGAGGCGGCGATCGAACGCAAAGGAACGCTGGAACGCGTCGAACTGTTTATTCGGTTCGCGCTCAAAGCGTCCGCCCCACAGCCGATCGTCTTTGCGTTCGGTCATTTTGTACTCGTGGGACAGGCATTCTTGCCTGTTCCGGTTTTCGTCGCCCGTCAAATACCGCGGACAGACAAGAATGTCTCTCCTACTTATTTCCTTCAGCCTTTGCTTTGGGACGCACAGTTACCGGCAATGCAAACAAATTGATGAAACCTTCGGCGTCCTTGGGGTTGTACCGGCCCATGGTGAAGCTGGCCAGGTCCGCGCGGTAAAGCGAGAACGGAGAGACACGCTTGGTGACGTTGAGCGTGCCTTTCCACAGTTTCAGGCCGACAGCGCCGGTGACGCGCTGCTGCGCAACACTGAAAAATCCATCGAGCGCTTCGCGGAGCGGCGCAAACCACAAACCGTAGTAAACAAGTTCCGCGTAACGCAGCGAGAGCGCCTGCTGGAAATGCGCCGTTTCGCGGTCGACGGTGAGGCGCTCGAGCTCCTGATGCGCTTTGACGAGCAGCGTTCCGCCGGGAGTCTCATAGGCGCCGCGCGATTTCATCCCGACAAGGCGATTTTCGACGAGATCGGTGCGGCCGATCCCGTGCTTCGCGGCAATTTCATTCAGCGTGTTGAGCAGTTCGACGGGCCCAAGTTTCGTGTCATTCACGGAAACCGGTGTGCCGGATTCAAATCCGATTTCGACTTCTTCGGCCTTGGCCGGAGCTTTTTCCGGGGAAACGACCCACTGCCACATCGCTTCGTTGGGCGCGTTCGCAGGATCTTCGAGTTCGCCGCCTTCGTGGCTGAGATGCCAAATGTTTCGGTCTCGGCTGTAAATGTTTTTCTTGCTTTGCTCGACAGGAACGTTGTGTTTTTGCGCATAGGCGATGGCGTCTTCACGGGAATCGATGTCCCACTCGCGCCAAGGCGCGATGATTTGAACATTCGGCGCGATGGCCTTGTAGGCCAGTTCGAAACGCACCTGGTCGTTGCCTTTTCCAGTGCAGCCGTGGGAAAGGCCGTCGGCGCCAAGCTTCAGCGCGATTTCCGCCTGGCGCTTGGCGATGACGGGGCGCGCCATGGAAGTGCCGAGCAAGTATGTATGCTCGTAAATTGCGCCGGCGCGAACCGTCGGCCAAATGTAATCGCGCACAAATTCTTCGCGCAGATCTTCGACGTGCGCGGAAGAAGCGCCTGTAGCCAGCGCTTTCTTGCGCGCAGCTTCGAGGTCTTCCTGCTGGCCGACGTCGCCGATCACGGCAATCACTTCGCAGCGGTAGTTTTCCTTGAGCCAGGGAATGATGATGGAGGTATCCAGGCCGCCGGAATAGGCGAGTACAACTTTTGTCGGTTTAGGCAATTGTGCTTTCACGATTCCTCTCTTGCATTTTGGTGTTGCTGAAGTGGGGCGCCCACCGCGGCGGGCACGCTTACAAAGAAAACTTCTCGCGATGTAATAGAGAACATCGCTGGACTAGAACAGCGTGTGCAGGATTGCTTTTTGCACATACATTCGGTTTTCGGATTGATCGAGGACCACCGACTGCGGGCCGTCGAGGACTTCCGGAGTGACTTCCAGGCCGCGGTGCGCCGGAAGACAGTGCATGAACACGGCGTCGGGCGCGGCGAGCGACATCAGCTCGGCGTTGACCTGGTACGGCTGAAATACCGTGTTTCGCACTTGCCCTTCGGCTTCAAATCCCATGCTGGTCCAGGAATCAGTGTAGACGCCCATCGCGCCGCTGACGGCTTCGCGCGGGTCGGTCATCAATTCGATTTTGGCTTTTGTTTCGCGGGCGACGCGCTTGCCGTCGGCGACGACTTCGGGCAACGGAGCGTATTCCGCGGGCGTGGCGATGCGCAAGTGCACGCCAAGCCGGGCAGCGAGATAGATCAGCGAGTGGCAAACGTTGTTGCCGTCGCCGACGTAGGTGAGCTTGAACCCGCGCAATGCGCCGAATTTTTCTTCGAGTGTGAAGAAGTCCGCGAGCGCCTGGCACGGATGAAATTTGTCAGAAAGCGCATTGATCACGGGGATGTCCGCGTTGGCGGCCATTTCCTCAAGGACGCGCTGGTGGTAAACGCGAGCGACGATGCCCTGCACCCAGCGATCGAGGTTGCGCACGACATCCGCAATGGACTCCCGGGCGCCAAGCGAGGCAGAGGCCTGCGTGTGGTCGAGAAAAACGACGGAGCCGCCCATGCTTTGGATGCCGACATCGAAGGTGACGCGCGTGCGCAGCGAGGGCTTTTCAAAGATCAGGGCGATAAATTTACCTTGCAACGTGGAGGCGTAACGGATGGGGCGCGCCTTGATGTCCGCCGAGAGCTGGAGCAATTCGCGCGTGTGCGCGGGGCTCCACTCCGCTCCGGTGAGCAAATCATTCGATAAGGAAATAGGCGCAACGAGAGTCGATGTAGTCATTTTTTCACCTTGCCGAAGCATGGGCAACGCGCCCGGAATCTGCGGACTTCGTGGAATCCAGCGCGGAGACTTGCTGCGGAGCTTTTGCAAGAACAAGTTCAAAGAGTCTCAGGAATTCGCGCACCTGCGTGCGAGCGATGATAAAGGGCGGCAGCAGACGCAACGTAAAATCGTGGGTACAGTTGATGAGCAAGCCGCGCTGCATGGCTTCGCTGACGAAAGGCGCGCCTTCCACAGAGAGTTCGACGCCAATCATCAGGCCTTCGCTGCGAATTTCGCGGATGAAGCCAAATTTTGCTGCAAGCTTTATAAGCCCGTCGCGCAACTCTGCGCCTCGCGCGCGGATATTTTCGAGGAGTTTTTCGCCCTCGACGATCTTGAGAAACTCGAGGGCCACAGCACAAGCCAGCGGGCCGCCGCCGAAAGTAGTGCCATGCATCCCAGGCGAAACGCGAGAGGCGACTGCTTCCGTGGTGAGAATCGCGCCGAGTGGAAGTCCGGCGGCAAGCGGCTTAGCAATTAAGACAATGTCCGGCCTCGAGGGAAATTTCTGATAAGCGAAATAGCGGCCGGTGCGGCCAAGCCCGCACTGAATCTCATCGGCGATCAGGAGAGCGCCGTGCTGCGTAGCCAGGGCGCGGGCACGACTCCAGAATTCTTCGCTGACAGCATAGATTCCGCCTTCTCCCTGCAGCGTTTCCAGAAGGATGGCGCAAACGGTATCGTCGAATTTCGACTCAAGATCAGCGACGTTGTTGAACCGGACGAATTCCGCGCCTGGAACGACAGGCGCGAAAGGCAACCGATACTTTTCCGTGGAGGTGACGCTGATAGCACCGAAAGTGCGTCCGTGAAAGGAATTCTCAAGGGCCAAGAAGCGGTGTTTTTTCGCAATCGTCCCGGGAGTTTCATTCGACTGGCGTCCACAGAGGCGCGCCAGCTTCATTGCGCCATCGATGGCTTCCGTGCCGCTGTTGGAAAAAAAGACGCGATCCATGCCAGACCATCCGGCGAGTTTGCGCGCGAGTGGGCCCTGATAGGCATTGTGATAGAGATTTGAGAGATGAATGGCGCGGGCGGCTTCGCGGCGGATGACTTTCACGATGCGCGGATGCGCGTGCCCGAGAGCGTTCACGGCAATGCCACCAAGAAAATCGAGATACTTTTTGCCGGTGGAATCGAAAACAAAGGCGCCGCGGCCGTGGGTCATGACCACGGGAGGGCGCTTGTAGGTGGGCAGAAGAAATTGTTCGGCATCCCGCAGAGGCGAGTCCGGCTTGGTAGTTTTCGCCGACCCCTGTTTGGGCTTGCTCACGGAACGGACCAGAGACTTCTTTTTGAACGAAGCTCGCATCATGCCGCCGAAAGAGCCGCTTGCGCAGCGGATAAGGGTTCGCGAAGGACGCGTGTTCCGGGAACCAAGGCGACTCCGTCGCTAGCGGAAGCTCCTGCCCCGTGAGAAGCCAGCAACAAGGCATCGGACGACGTGCCCCCAACAATGCGAACTTCGCGGACGCCGCCCTCGATGGCGCGCTTGGCGGCTTCCAGCTTAAGAACCATGCCCCCGGAGACGACACGGCTTTGGACCAGTCGTTCGATTTCCCCGCAGCTGACGGCGGAGAGAACTCTTTCCCCATCGAGGACGCCAGCAACATCGGTGAGATAGATCAACTGATCGGCGCTGAGATATTCCGCGCAGGCTGCGGCCATGTGGTCCGCGTTGATGTTGTACAACTCGTTGTCTGAACCTAGACCGAGGCACGGCGCAACCGGAAGGAGGCCTTCGTGCCAAAGAGACTCGATGAATTGCGCGTTCAACCCGGTGAGGTAACCGACGAATCCCAAGCCGCCTTCGACTTCGTTGTGGACCATGGGTTCGGCGAGGAAGCACCGGGCGTCCGCCGCAGAGATGCCAATGGCGGGCTGCCCTTCCACCGAGATCGCTGCGGCCAACTTCTTATTCAAGAGACCGGCGAAAACCATGACGGCCACGTCGCGCGCTTCACGGTCCGTGACGCGCAAGCCGGCGACGAACTTGCTTTCGATGGCCATGCGCTTGAGCGTGGCGGTAAAAAGCCGCCCGCCGCCATGCACGACGAGAATTTCGTGGCCCTGCTGCGCCAGCGCCGCGACCTGGCGCGCAAGAGAGCGCACCGTGGCGTCGTCTTCAAGCAATGCTCCTGCGAACTTGATTACGATTCTCATTGAAGTGAGGTTTGCTCCTCTATTCCCAGCATGTGATTGAAATTCTGCACGGCCTGGCCGGCGGCGCCTTTTCCAAGATT
>DASQYT010000318.1:0-7582 GCA_035639075.1 Candidatus Elarobacter sp. | reverse complement strand
CGGCGTGATCGCCGTCATCATCAAGCAGGAGATTCTGCTGTTCTTCGTTGGGGGAGTTTTTGTGCTGGAAGCCTTGTCGGTGATTTTGCAGGTGGGCTCGTTCAAGCTGCGCGGCAAGCGCATCTTCCGCATGGCGCCCATCCACCATCATTTCGAGTTGCTTGGCTGGAGCGAATCGAAAGTGATCGTGCGGTTCTGGATTGCGGCGCTGGTGTTTGCGCTGTTCGCGCTGACGACCTTGAAATTGAGGTAACAAAGTATTCTCGTTTGCGAGAGTTATGCCGAATCCGTTTGAGTTGCGGGGCAAGCGTTTGTTGGTCGTGGGACTGGCCAGGACGGGTGTGGCTACTGCGCTCTTTTGCGCTGAGCGCGGCGCGAAAGTGACTGGTACCGACGCGCGGAGCGAAAACGAAATCGGCGAAACGATTGCTCCGCTCCGAGCTGCTGGGGTAAGCCTCGAGCTTGGCGGCCACCGTGAAAATTCCTTTCTCGAACAAGATCTGATTGTTCCGAGTCCGGGCGTGCCTGCAGATGCGCCTTTGCTGCAAGCTGCCCGCGCCAAGGGCGTCACCATCTGGAGCGAGGTGGAACTGGCGGACCGTTTTCTACGCGGACTCTTGATCGGAATCACCGGCTCGAACGGCAAGACGACGACGACTTCACTAATCGACCACATTTTGAAGAACGCCGGTTTTTCTACGATTCTCGCCGGGAATATCGGCACGCCCTTGATTGCGCGCGTGGACCAGACCAATGACGATTCCATCACTGTAGTGGAGCTAAGCAGTTTTCAACTAGAACTGATTGAAACGTTTCGCCCCAACATCAGCGTGTTCTTGAATCTCACCCCTGACCATTTGGACCGGCATCACACGCTCGAAGCGTATGGCCGAGCCAAAGCCCGCATCTTCGAGAATCAGACGGAAGCCGACAGCGCGGTCCTGAACGCGGATGATCCAGCGACCACGCCGCACGCGCCCACCAAACCGCAAGTGTACTGGTTTAGCCGGAAGCAGCGCGTGGCTCAGGGTGCGTTCGTGCGCGGAAACGAAATTGTGTTTCGCCGGGACGGCCAGGAGGAAGCGGTGTTGCATCTCAAGGACATTCCGCTCGCAGGCGAGCACAACGTGGAAAATGCGCTCGCGGCCGTGGCGGCGGCGCGTCTTGCTGGCGCCCAACCCGAGGCCATCGCCAGGGGAATCCGCTCGTTCGCTGGGGTCGAGCACCGGCTCGAGTTCGTCGCAGAAATCGGCGGTGTCCGCTATTACAACGATTCGAAGGCCACGAACGTGGATGCCACATTAAAGGCGCTGGATGCTTTTCCCGGGCGAATCCTGATCGTTCTCGGCGGTAAAGATAAAGGCAGCGATTACACCGTTCTGCAAAAACCGTTGCGAGAGAAAGCCATTCTTGCGCTGCTAATAGGTGCAGCAGCGGAAAAAATTGAAAGCCAAATTACCGGCAGCGTGGCCATCGAGGGCGCTGGGACGATCGAGCGGGCCGTGGAAATCGCTTCGCTCGCGGCGCGGCCCGGCGACGTAGTGCTGCTCGCTCCGGCGTGCGCTAGTTTCGATCAATTTCAGAATTACGAACACCGCGGCCGCGTGTTCAAAGACTTGGTGCATCAACTGGAACGGCAAGCGGCGAGTACTTCTGCAAGAGGGTGAACGAAAGTGCCGAGACGACTGGAAAATGATCGCCTGCTTTTTGGAGTGACACTGGCCTTGTGCCTGCTCGGCGCCGTGATGATTTTCAGCGCCTCTGCGGTCACCGCGCAACAGCAGTACGGCCACTCCTACATTTTTCTCGCCCGCCAGGCCGCGTGGCTCTTTATCGGGATCTTGGGAATGTTTGCTCTGATGAGGACGGACTACCGTCGTCTGCGCGAGCCCGCGGTCATTTATACCGTCGTGTGCATCGTCTTGCTGCTGCTCATCGGCACATTTTTCCTCGATAAGTCGCATGCCACGCATCGCTGGATCAAGTTCGGCCCCGTAGGGATCCAGCCGTCGGAGCTGGCCAAACTGGCAACCATCCTTTACCTCGCGTGGTTCATGGATCAGAGACGCCGCAACAGGGCCGGCATGGAATTTTGCAAGGAAGATTTCTGGGGAACGATTTTTCCGGCGGCTGGTCCCATTCTCGTTTATGTCGCGTTGATCCTGCTGCAGCCCGACCTTGGAACCTCCATCGATATTCTCGTCGTGGCCGCCGCCATTTTGTTCGTCGCTGGACTTTCCTGGAAGTGGCTTGCGGTGGGGCTAGCAGGCGCAGTCCCTCTGGTGTATCTGCTCATCACGCAAGTCGCGTACCGGCAAGCTCGATTGATGGCTTTTCTGCATCCGGACTCCGATCCGCAAGGCGCTGGATTTCAACTTCTTCAATCGCTCATCGCTGTCGGCTCTGGCGGATTCACAGGCGTGGGTCTGATGGAGAGCAAACAAAAGCTCTTTTATCTGCCGGAAGCGCACACGGATTTTATTTATGCGGTGATCTGCGAGGAGCTGGGCTTTCTCGGAGCAATCGCTGTCATCGCGCTCTTTGTGGTCTATGGCTGGCGCGGGATGCGTGCTGCCCTCGGCGCGCCGGACGAATTCGGGCGGCTGCTGGCGCTGGGAATCACCGCGATGGTGTTGTGCCAGGCGCTGATTAATTTTGCTGTCGTGCTCGGAATGGTGCCGACGAAAGGAATTCCGCTGCCCTTCATCAGCTATGGCGGATCGAGTTTGCTGGTCATGCTCCTGGCCACCGGCGTTCTGCTGAATATTTCGCAACGGGCGGCAGAAGCGTGAGGGGTGGACCAGCCCTGTGAAATTGCTGATAGCAGGCGGCGGCACGGGCGGACATGTTTTTCCGGCGCTGGCGATTGCGCGGGAATGGCTGGCAAGAGGAAGCGAAAGGGAAGTCGTGCTGGTGGGAACAGAACGCGGGATTGAAATGAAACTGGTGCCGCAGGCGGGGCTGCCGCTGGAAACGCTGCGGGTGGCCGGCTTGAAGGGCAAAGGCGGCGCGACGTTAATCAAGAATATATCTATGCTCGCTCCGGCAATGCTCGATGCGCACCGCGTATTGCGCAAGCACAAACCGGTCGCAGCTTTTGGCGTCGGCGGATATGCCGCCGGCCCCATGATGCTTGTTACCTGGCTGGGCCGAGTACCCAACGTCATCTTCGAACCTAACGCCGAAGCCGGCTTCACCAACAAAATGCTGGCTAGAATTTCTACACGAATTGCGACCGGCTATGAAGTTTCTGCACGCCATTGGGGCAAGAAAGCGATCGTCACGGGTTGCCCGGTGCGTCCGGAATTCTTCTCCATCACGCCACGGCGTCTCGAAAGGCCGTTTCGATTGCTCATCACGGGTGGAAGCCAGGGAGCGTTGCCAATCAACCGCACGTTTGTCGACTCCATGGATCGCCTCGCGGCGCGCAAAAACGAATTGGCAATCGTGCACCAGACCGGCGAGCGCGATTACAATGCGGTGCGCACAGCCTACGCTCGGCGCGAAATCAATGCGGAAGTCGTCCCCTTCCTCACAAACATGCCGGAACGCTTTGCCTGGGCAGACATCATTGTTTGCCGAGCGGGAGCTATCACCGCAGCCGAAATCGCCGCTGCCGGCCGTGCCGCCATCTTCATTCCCTTCGGTAGAGCGACGGACAGCCATCAACTCCGCAATGCGCAGGAAATGTTCCGCGCAGGCGCCGGCCGCCTGATTTCCGAAGCGGAGCTCACGCCTGAAAAGCTGACCAGCGAAATTTTCTCTCTCCTCGACCAGCCCCAGGAGATCGAAAAATTGTCTACCGCTGCGCGCGAACTTGCCCGCCCTCATGCCGCGCGCGACATTGTCAATCTCATCGAAGAGGCCGCGAACGTGCAAGCAAATCGGCAGAGGGCAACCGCATGATGGTTTCATTTCGCAATTTTCAACGCATCCACCTGGTCGGTATCGGCGGCATCGGCATGAGCGGCATCGCCGAAGTGCTCTTGACGCTCGGCTATTCCGTGTCCGGTTCCGACGTCAAACTGTCCACTATCACCGAACGCCTGCAAAATCTGGGCGCGACCATCTATGAGGGCCACAAAGCATCGAATGCAGAGGGCGCGCACGTTGTGGTCACCTCTTCCGCCGTGAAGGCTGATAACCCCGAAGTCGTCGAAGCCCACAAGAATAAGATTCCCGTGATTCCGCGCGCGGAAATGCTCGCGGAGCTAATGCGCCTGAAGTACGGAATCGCCGTTGCCGGAGCGCACGGCAAGACGACTACGACTTCGATTGTCGCCTCGGTGCTCGCGGCGGCGCATCTCGATCCCACGTTTGTCATCGGCGGGAGAGTCAACCAGGCCGGCACGACCGCGCGGCTCGGCAAAGGCGAATATTTTGTGGTCGAAGCGGACGAGAGCGACCGCAGCTTCCTGATGCTTGCTCCGGTGGTCGCGGTCGTCACCACGATTGATCGCGAACACCTCGACCAGTACACCTCGCTCGAAGATATTCAGGATGCCTTCATCCAGTTTGTGAATCGCGTGCCATTTTACGGCGCGGCCATCCTCTGCATCGATGAACCCAATGTGCAAGCCATCATTCCCAGCGTGAAGCGGCCCATCATTACTTATGGAACGTCGAGCCAGGCTGATCTGGTGATCAGCGATGTGAAGCTCGAGGGTCTGGGCAGCGAGTTCCGGCTGACCTACAGAAGTGAAGACCTTGGCGTGTTTCGTCTGGCGCATCCTCCCGGCATGCACAATGTTCGCAACGCCGCCGCAGCCGCAGCCGTCGCCCTCTACCTAAACGTTCCGGCGGACCTGATCCGCGAAGGCCTCGCTAAGTTTGCCGGCGTGGGCCGCCGCTTTGACATCAAGGGCGTGGTCAACGACATCACCGTGGTCGATGACTACGGCCATCACCCCGCCGAAATTCGCGCCACGCTCGAAGCGGCTCGCGGCTGCAAGTTCAATCGCCTGCTCGTGCTCTTCCAGCCTCATCGCTTCACCCGCACTCAGCACCTTTGGGACGATTTTCGCAGCGCGTTCAATCAGGCGGACATCCTTGTGCTGCTCGATATCTATGCGGCGAGCGAAGCAGGCATCCCGGGCGTGACCAGCGAAGCGCTGGCAACCGCCATTCGCGATGCCGGACACAAAAACGTCCACTACTTTCGCTCGATGCAGGAAGGCATCGAGTACCTGCTGAAACAAGCCCGCCCGGGAGATGCAGTCCTCACCATCGGCGCGGGCAATATCAGCCGGGCGAGCAACGAATTCATGGTCTTACTGGGAACGGAGCATCCGACGCCTCATGCGCATTCATGATCCGAGTATCGTCGGCAAACTCGCGGAGCTCCACGTCGAGCTGCAGTATGGCGCTGCCCTATCCGACCTGACTTCGCTGGGCATCGGTGGAACGACGGACCTGCTGCGCATCAAGAAGCACGAAAGCCTCCCTGACCTGCTGAGTCTGCTCGACGCGAACGACATTCCTCACAAGTTCCTCGGTGGCGGCTCGAACCTGCTCGTAGGTGATGGCGAATTGCCTTGGGTGGTTCTGCAACTTGTTCGTCCGGAGCCGGACGTCGTCCTTGATGGCAACCTTGCGCGCGTCGACGCCGCTGCCGACCTTGGCCGCATGATCACCTTTTGTGCCAAGAACGACCTCGGCGGAATGGAAGGGCTCATCGGTGTTCCGGGCACGGTCGGGGGCGCTCTGCGCATGAATGCCGGCGCGTATGGCATGCAGATCGGCAACTATGTCCGGGAAGTGACGCTCTACCGGTCGGCCAGCCGGAAGGTCGAAATCCTCCGGGGTGATCAAATTTCTTTCGAATACCGCCACACTTCTTTTGCGCCCGATGATATGATGCTCGCAGTGATATTGGAACTACCCTCCAAACCGTACAAAGAAATTCTAAAAGGGATTCGTATCTGCAACGAAAAACGGCGCTCGAGCCAGCCGCTCGGTCAGAAAAGCGCCGGCTGCATCTTCAAAAACCCTCCAGGGGCCTCCGCGGGCCGCATGATTGATGAATTGGGACTCAAAGGTCTGTCCGTGGGTGACGCCCAGGTCAGCGATCGTCATGCCAATTTCTTTGTGAACGCCGGCCATGCCTCTGCCAAAGACATGCTGGCGCTAATTGCCGGCGTGCGTGAACGCGTCCAGGAAAATTTCGCTGTAAGCCTTGAAAACGAGGTGGTCGTTTGGAACGCGTGAAGGCCATGCAGCGCAATGCGTCCGCCGCGCGAGACACCGATTCCTACCGGCCTGAGCTGGTTGCCGACGAGGAGCCGCGTTACCTGCGCCGCCAGAAGCCGGTCGAAATCCGCCGCAAAAAATTCACCGGGCGGGGCTGGCCGTTCTACCGGCGCGTGCTGGTCGTAAGTATTGCTGGTGTTGCGGGTATGACGGCGGCCTATTACGGCGCGCAGTTTCTCCTGTATTCACCCAGCATGCTTCTGCTAAAGCCGGATCAAATTGAACTGACCGGCAATCACATTGTCAGCCGCGAGGCCGTTCTCCAGCAGTTTGTTGACGACCGCGACCGCAGCGTTTTGCGCGTGCCTTTGGAGTCCCGCCGGGGCCAGTTAGAACAAATTCCTTGGGTTGAATCCGCCAGCGTACAGCGCATCCTGCCGAATCGTCTCCGCATCGAGCTGACCGAGCGCACTCCCGTCGCTTTTGTTCGCAACGGCAACGAACTCGCGCTAATCGACACGCATGGCGTCATCCTCGACCGCCCGCGCGGCGAGGAATTGCATTTTCCCATCGTCACTGGCGTCTCGGAAGAAGTGCCGCGCGACCAGCGCGAAAAGCGCATGCAGGCGTACGAAGAATTCATCAAGGCTATCGACCTCGTGCGTTCGGGCTCGTCCGATCGCGTGAGCGAGATCGACCTCTCCAACCCGAAAGACTTGCGCGTGGTGATGACTGGCCTTGCAAACCCCAGCGATTCGCAGGCCGTCACCATTCATTTCGGCTCGGGCGAGTTCACCGGCAAATTCAAAATGCTGATCGACAATTTTTCGCAATGGCAGGCGAATGCCGGCAGAGTCCAGTCCATCGATTTGCAGTATTCGCGGCAGGTGGTCGTGAATCCCGATACCAGTCCGGGCACGGCCGTGGCTAGGAAAAAATAGCTTCATCGCAGGAGCGGCAGCTTGGCGAAGAAAGACAAATACCTCATCGGGCTGGACATCGGCAGCACAAAAACTTGCGTATTAATCACGGAAATCGATGGCGACCTTGTGAAGTTTCTGGCTCTTGGCGCGGCAGAGTCCAAGGGGCTTCGCAAAGGCCTGATCGTCAATCTTGATTCCACCGTGAGCTCCATCCGCCGCGCGGTAGAAGAAGCCGAAAGCGTTGCCAACGTGCCGGTGGAAGAAGCTCTAGTTGGCGTCGCCGGCGGCCACGTGCGCGGGGTCAATAGCCGCGGCGGCATCACCTTGGGCCACCGTCCGCGTGACATCGAGCGCGAAGACGTGCGCCGCGCCGTCGACGCCGCGCGTAACATCACTCTTCCCGAAGACCGCGAAGTCCTTCATGTTCTTCCGCATGAATTCATCGTGGATGCGCAGAACGGCATTCGCGA
>DASQYT010000317.1:0-4098 GCA_035639075.1 Candidatus Elarobacter sp. | reverse complement strand
TTATGGAGCGGCCTATCGGAATCGAACCGACACCTGAACCTTGGCAAGGTTCCGTACTACCACTATACTAAGGCCGCTCAACTACCTTCTTTTTATAACATGCCCACGCGGGAGCAACAAGCCTTCCCTCCATACTGGCTTCGCCAACACTCCAAGGCCAGATCGATCAGGAAACCTGAGTTATTCGGGCAGACTTCACTACAGGCGAGCGGCGCTGGCGCTCTGCGAAGCGGGTAGCCTTATCTTTGTCGGTGTAAACGCGACCGAACTTTTCCCCGTCGGCGTAGAACACGCTGACGAGGAAATGGTGATGCTTGCGGCGGCGATCCTTGTCAAAAGAAGTCTTGCCTCGTATCCCCGTTTTTTTCGTATCCGCTTTTGTCACGTTGGCCACCCTATTGGAAGAAGTTCAGCAGTGGACTATCTCACAGGGAGCGAGTTCCGCACAAGTACCAGAGAAGATAGTAACCTGCGCTTTATTACAGCAGAAAAACAAGCAAACGCACAGCAGGAAGTCTCCTGAAAAAGGGCAAACTAGGCGGCTGTCTTCTAACCTCCCGGAGTATTAATAGGACCGCCTTTATTAACAGAGTGTTTCAGTCCAGCAGAATGATGGAACCGGCAGGCCAATTTGTCGGGAAAATTGTTTGCGAGCTACGAAACATTTTTCGATTTTCAACGTCTTTACCAGTGAGGAGAACATAAGCTGAATGTGGCGGAGAAACATAATCATGATAAACGTCCCAAAACAACCGCCCCTTGTGGAAGATCTGCGGAACCATTCGCAGGAACAGATCGCTGAATTGCGTCAACTTCTCGCTGTGGGTGCGCCATCGCGGCCAGATCCGCGCAGGCCTGGTTTTTATGAAGTACAAGGCCTCTCAAGCACGTACTACGTGTTCAAGTATCCGACAGGCACGAAAGTGCTGCTGCTGGGCGTATGGGACCGCGAAAACGATCCGGTAGCCGCTATGGTGTCGTGTTCCTGCCCGGCGGCGTAAACTCCTTTTTCCCTAACCCCTGAAAACCAGCGAGTGAAAAGAGCGTTCTGACGGGTCAGAGCGCTCTTTTAGTCTTCCTCCAATTCCAGCGCGACCGAGTTGATGCAATACCGCATCCCGGTGGGTTGCGGTCCATCGTCGAAGACGTGCCCGAGGTGGGCGTCGCACCGGCTGCACTTCACTTCTGTCCGCCGCATGCCGTGGCTTGTATCGGTTTCGGCGTCCACCGCCTCTTCGCTGGCCGGAGCGCAAAAACTAGGCCACCCGGAGCCCGAATGGAACTTGGTTTCGGAACGAAAGAGGGGTTGGCCGCAACAGACGCACCTATAGGTGCCGGGCGTTTCGGTGTCCTCATATTCGCCAGTAAAAGGAGGCTCGGTGCCTTTCTGCCTCGTCACATAGTATTGATTCTGCGTGAGTTGCTTCTTCCAGGCTACGTCATCCTTGCGAATCTTGTCTGCCACGGTGTCTCCTAGCCTCTGCGCAGTTTCATCTCTTTCCGTGCCCTATCTGACTCAGCTGCCGGGCTGGTGGTTTCAATTGAAGGCCAACCCCTGCTGATGCCAAGAGACTACCGCAAGAGCCGCGTTGATTGAAGTCTGCAGCGTCGCTGGCAAACAGTAGTCGGGTTAGAATTGGGGCATGGTCGATGAACCCTTGCGGCAAGAATTGGTCGCCATGCGAGCCGACGACCTGCGGATAAGAGAGGAACTCGCGGCGAGCGGCGAATTAGGCGGAGAGTATGTTCCAAGGATGGAAGAGGTGCACAAGAGAAACGCAGCCCGGTTGCGGGAGCTCATCGAATTGCACGGGTGGCCCACGGAGGAGGTTGCCGGAAAAGATGGCGCGGAAGCCGCCTGGTTCATCACGCAGCACGCGATCGGGGAGCCGGAGTTTCAGCGCCGCGCATTGAAGCTGATACAGGGGAGGATTGCTGAGGGACGTGTCCCCGCCTGGCATGCAGCTTATTTAGAAGATCGGATCGGCACGTACGAATGCCAGCCCCAGCGCTACGGCACGCAATGGATGGATGACCCGAGAGACGGCCGCATCCGGCCATGGACGCTGGCCGATCCGGAGCGCGTGGACGAATTGCGGGCACAAGTGGGACTTGAGCCGCTCCACCCGATTCCGGAACTGGGTCCCGACTTGCCTCAAGAAAAGCGCGAAGAAATTCAGCAGAACTACCGGTGGTGGGAGCAGTGGCTCGTAAGCAAGGGCTGGCGATCCAGTTGACCACTCACTGAGCTTGAATACCCTGGAAGTGTTTGTTTTATTGGTTCCCCCGCTAGGCAGGGTGTTCGCTAGACTCCGAAAATCAGATCACGAAAATCAGATCATTGACATGCGGACGGTTTTCCTTTACGTTTGAGTTTCGCAATGGAACGCACGCACACAGTTCGGGCGCATCGGCACCATCATCATCACGGCCACACGCCGCGCCTGCTGAGGTGTGCATAGCGATTCGCTAAACAAAGCACTCTTTAGCCCGCTGGCGCAACAAGCTCCAGCGGGATTTTTATTTTCAGGAGACAACATCGTGGAGATCGACTTTGAGAAAAGTGGCGGGCTGGTACCGGCCATCATTCAGGACGGGAGCAATGGCGACGTCCTGATGCTTGGCTTCATGAATGCGGATTCACTTGCGGAAACGCGGCGAACAGGCGAAGTTGTGTTTTTCAGCCGCTCACGGAACAAACTTTGGAAAAAGGGCGAATCCAGCGGGCACATCTTGCGGGTTCGCGAGATGCGCGTGGATTGCGATGCAGACGCGCTACTCGTGCGTGTCGAGGCCGTTGGGCCGGGCGTCTGTCATGAGGGATACCGGAGCTGCTTCTTCCGGTCGATCGAAGCGGATGGAAACGCAAAAATTACCTCTGAGCGTACTTTCGCGCCGGAGAAGGTTTACGGTAAGGAAAAATCCCGATGAGCCGACTGAAGCTGGGGATTCCTAAAGGCAGCCTTCAGGACGCGACCCTTGATCTTTTTTCGCGCGCCGGCTGGAAAATCACATTGAGTTCGCGCAGTTACGTCCCGGCCATTGACGACACGGAAATCGAATGTCTGATGGTGCGCGCACAGGAAATGGCGCGCTACGTCGAATCCGGCGCCCTGGACGCGGGAATCACGGGGCACGATTGGGTGGTGGAGACGAGCGCAGATGTAGAAGAACTTTCGGAACTGGTTTATGCCAAGCAGCGTCTTGCGCGCGTGCGCTGGGTCCTGGCCGTGCCGGAGGACTGCGCCATCCGCCAGCCACGCGACCTGGAAGGCAAAGTGATCGCCACAGAAGTCGTACAGATTACGCAGAACTACCTCGCCAAGCACGGCGTGAAGGCCCACGTGGAGTTTTCCTGGGGAGCCACGGAAGTGAAAGTTCCGCAGCTCGCGGACGCCATCGTTGAAGTTACTGAGACCGGCTCGTCCTTGCGCGCCAATCGTCTGCGCATCGTAGATACGGTCCTGGAATCCGCGACCGTTTTCATCATGAATCGCGCCAGCGCGGCCGATTCCTGGAAACGTGAAAAGGCGGAAAACCTGATACTGATGCTCCAGGGCGCTATCGCGGCGGCCAGCAAAGTCGGTCTGCTTCTCAACGTGCATCGCGACGATTTGCAAGGCGTGCTGGGCGTTCTTCCGGCGCTCAAGAACCCCACAATTTCGGCCCTCAGCGACCCAGAGTGGGTGGCTATCAATACCATCGTAGAAGAAGCCGTTGTGCGGCAGATCTTGCCCAAGCTAAAAGCCGCCAAGGCCCAAGGTATCGTCGAATATCCCTTGAACAAAATCGTGCTCTGATGCGCATCCTCAAGCTCACTCCGCGGAACGAAAAGTGGCTGCTCGCGCGCCGCGCCCAGCGCGACGATGAAGCCCACTCCGTGGCCGCCGAAATCGTCGCGGATGTGCGAAGTCGCGGCGATTCCGCTCTATTCGCCTGGACCAAAAGACTGGATGATTTGGACTTCTCGCGAGCTGGAGTTTGGATTTCGAGGGAAGAAATCTGCGCCGCCAAAGCGCAAGTGAGTCCTGATTTCTTGAAGGCTATTCGGAGAGCTGCGAAGAACGTCCGCCAGGTAGCTGAACAGCAGCTTCCCCG
>DASQYT010000316.1:0-2988 GCA_035639075.1 Candidatus Elarobacter sp. | reverse complement strand
GAACTGCGCCAGAGGCATTGGAAGTTACAGAGCGATCTGGGCCTGGATCACATTCCCAGCAACGATTTCTCGCTCTATGACCACGTTCTGGACATGAGCGTGATGTTAGGGGCGGTTCCATCTCGTTTTCGCGAGAGCGGCGAGCTTTCGGGTTTGCCTCTTTATTTCGCAATGGCGCGCGGCTTTCAAGACAGTGCTGCCGGTCTGGATATCCCGGCCATGGAGATGACTAAGTGGTTTGACACGAACTACCACTACATCGTTCCCGAGTTTAAGCCCGGGCAGGAGTTCAGCCTTGAATCGAACAAGCCGGTCGAGGAATTTCGGGAAGCAAAATCCTTGGGCATTTCTACGAGGCCTGTTCTGCTTGGGCCGGTTTCTTTCCTTCTGTTAGGAAAGATGGAAGGTGGCCGCTCGACGGCGCAACTGAAACTGCTGGAAAGACTACTTCCGGTTTATGAAGAAGTATTGAAGTTGCTGCAGAATGCAGGGGTGAACTGGGTCCAGATCGACGAGCCCTGTCTCGTGCTTGATCTGCCCGAGGAAGCTCACCCGGCTTTCCACACTGCATACCAACGGCTGAATGCCATCGGGCTGCCCCTGCTCGTTGCCAGCTACTTTGGTGGCCTGCGCGACAATCTTCCAACTGCACTCTCGCTGTCCGTGGCGGCTCTCCATCTGGACTGTGTCCGGCAACCGGAGGAACTCGACACAGTCCTGAAACAACTGCCGGCTGGCACGAGCTTATCGCTCGGCGTGGTGGATGGGCGTAACATCTGGCGCACGAACCTCGATCGCGCTTTCTCGCTGGTTCGCCGGGCAGTGGATCAGCTTGGGCAAGACCGCGTCATGGTTGGCCCCTCTTGCTCGCTCCTGCACGTTCCCGTGGATCTGGGCATCGAGAATGAACTCGACCCAGAACTCAAAGGCTGGCTGGCGTTCGCCAAGCAGAAATTGGAAGAGATCAAGGCACTTGTCCTTCGAGCGAACGGACGACTACAGGAAGTTGAAGACATTTTCGAGCAGAGTCGGGCTGACATCCAAAGCCGCAGCTCTTCGCCGCGAATTCACAACCCTGCTGTTCAGCAGCGCCTCCAAGGCATCGATGCGGCAATGACGCGTCGCCGAAGTCCTTTTGCGGAGCGCCGCCGACACCAGGCCGCGACTCTCAATCTGCCGCTTTTTCCTACAACAACCATTGGTTCTTTTCCTCAAACCAAGGAAGTGCGTTCGGTTCGCTCTGAATGGAAACATGGAAAGCGCGATGCAACGTCCTATGAGGCTTTCGTACGCGAAGAAATCGCCCGCACGGTGCGTATTCAGGAGGAGCTGGGGCTCGATGTATTGGTCCATGGAGAATTCGAGCGCAATGATATGGTCGAGTACTTTGGCGAGCAGCTGGCTGGGTTCGCCTTCACACAGCATGGATGGGTGCAGAGCTATGGCTCGCGGGCGGTAAAGCCGCCTGTCATTTTTGGCGATGTTTGGCGCCCCAAGCCGATGACCGTCTCCTGGTCGTCTTATGCGCAGTCTCTTACTTCACATCCGATGAAGGGAATGCTGACCGGACCGGTGACCATGCTGCAGTGGTCGTTTGTCCGCGATGATCAGCCGCGGGCGCTCACTTGCCGGCAGATCGCACTGGCCATCCGCGACGAGGTCGAGGACCTGGAAAAAGCGGGAGTCAAGATCATCCAGATCGACGAGCCCGCCATCCGTGAAGGCCTTCCGCTCCGCCGCGAAGACTGGGGTGAATATTTCAACTGGGCGGTGGAGACGTTTCGCCTGGCATCTTCTGGCGTACGCGATGAAACCCAAATCCATACGCACATGTGCTATTCGGAGTTTCAGGATATTCTCGAGTCCATTGCGGCTATGGATGCCGACGTCCTTTCAGTCGAGGCCTCACGCTCCCGCATGGAATTGCTCAACGCATTCATTGGCTTCAAGTATCCGAATGCAATTGGTCCGGGTGTCTACGATATCCATTCCCCGCGAGTGCCAAAAGTAGAGGAGATTGAGGACCTGCTGCGCCGTGCCGCTGAGGTTCTCGATCCCGCTCAGATCTGGGTGAATCCTGATTGCGGGCTCAAAACACGCGGTTGGAAAGAAGTACTCCCTTCTTTGACGGCCATGGTGTTAGCGGCCACCCTGATGCGCAGAGACTTACAAGCTCGCGCCGGAGTCTTTGGAGCGTTGTAGCGGGACCACAATTGAACGTGACTTGGGCTGCGCGCTCTTGATCGCCCTAGCCCTGAATTCCGGCATTTCGTTCGCCTACGTTTGGCTGCTCGAAGCGAGCTTTGGGTTCACGCTGGGTAAAGCGATGGTCGGGATCCGAGTCACTCGCACTCGGGCGAAACGCATTTGCTGCTTCGGCGATTCGAAATCGCGGCCCGTACGCGCCAGATCGCCCGGCGACTGCGGTCCCTAGGCGGTTAGGGGTTCAGAGATGGCCACTGCAAGATCATCTCGCCTGTATCTCCTAACGATATCCTTACGTTTGGCTGTCTATCCTGTGGTGTTTGCGCCCCACGCCCCTTCATCACCTCCATCTCACCCAATAGCGCAACCGCCGGAGGCAATCAGTTCGTATTGACGGTCAATGGCAACGACTTTCGTCGCGACTCCTTGGTGAGTTGGAACGGCTCCTTCGGGGGGACGACGTTCGTTAGTTCTCACCAATTGGGAGCGGCAATCACGGGCGCAAACATCGCGGAGCCGGGTATGGTGCTTGTGTTTGTGTTCAATCCGCCGGAGACGAACACACCTTCCTTTTCGGGCGCGATAGGCATGGGCACCATCACTAGATGCAGCGGCAAGGACTCGAATGCAGTTTCCTTCACTGTTGGTGGTCCGTGACGTCTTCTCCGGTTCGACTCACCTAGTCGTTCTCTTGATGAACTCTCCGAATCTGGCGACCCGCAGATCCTGAAAAACACCAAGAAAGGCGCCAGTATCGAGCGAATCCTTCTTGCCCAATCGCCC
>DASQYT010000315.1:0-18751 GCA_035639075.1 Candidatus Elarobacter sp. | reverse complement strand
CGCCGGTACTGCTTTACGTTCGCGGCGATCCTCAAGTTTTGAATCTCCCCAGCCTGAGCATCGTCGGCACGCGCAGGCCAACGCTTTACGGCACGCAAATGGCCCAGCGTCTCGGACGGGAGCTAGCCGCGCGTGGGCTGGTCATCGTCAGCGGCATGGCGCGTGGAATTGACGCCATCGGTCACCAGGGAGCCATGAACGCCAACGGGCGTGCCCTAGGAGTTCTTGGCACGGGCATCGACGTTTGCTACCCGAAGGAAAACAAGAAACTGTACGAAAAAGTGCTGGAGCGCGGGGCGATCATCAGCGAATTTCCATTGCACACGCACCCGGCGCCGGAGAATTTTCCAGTGCGCAACCGGATCGTGGCCGGCATGCCTCTCGGGGTAGTAGTCGTGGAAGGCGCGCAATACAGCGGGTCGCTGATCACCGCCCGGCGGGCCATGGAGTTCGGAAGAGAAGTCTTCGGCGTGCCGGGAAACGTCACTCAGCCCGTAAGTTTCGCGCCGAATCAGCTCATCAAACAAGGCGCCAAGCTGGTCTCTTGCGCAGCGGATGTCATCGAAGAGTTGCCCATGCCGGTTCGTGCCGCCCTGGTGCAGGCCGAAAAACCGGAAGCTGAGCAGCGGAATCTATTGGCCGCCGCCGCGCTGAACGGCTCGGAGAAGAAACTCTACGAACTGCTCAGCGCTGAAGAACACGTGCCCATCGATGACATCGTGGAACGTTCCGGCTTGAACTCTTCAGAAGTTCTGGCTACGCTCTTCACTCTGGAGATGAAGGGCATCATCCGGCAATTGCCGGGCAAGCAGTTCAGCAAAGTCTTGCTGTAGAGTCAGATAAGGGATTGCGTCGCTTTGGCCGTGGCAAGCCCCCAGACGAGAAGCGCATCCACGAGGGCAACCAAAGCATCTAAGATTAGACCCCGTTGGGATTCGGGCAAAGCGCTTAAGGTAGCGAGAAGGACACACGCCGCGCGGTCCGCCCTCTCCGCAAAAGCATTACGGAGTTACAAAGGCAATATGGCTCGTTCGTTGGTTATTGTGGAATCGCCCGCAAAGGCGAAAACGATTAACAAATACTTGGGGCGGAATTTCACCGTCAAGGCATCCATCGGCCACGTGATGGACCTGCCCAAGAAGACGATTGGCATTCGGCTGCCCGGCGAAGAAGAGGGCGGCAAAAAGAAAAGGCGGAAGAAAACCAGCAAAGGAAGCAAGAAAGCAAAAGCGCCGGCCGGGAAACTGATCAGCATCGACGACGACAAGATTTTCGAGCCTACGCTGCAAATCATCGCGGGCAAGGGCAAAGTCATCAACGACCTGAGGAAGGCAGCGCACTCCGCGGAGGCGGTTTACCTGGCGGGCGACCCCGACCGCGAGGGAGAAGCCATCTCCGCGCACCTCGCCTTGGTTCTCTCCAAGCCTGCCAAGTTCATCGAGCAGGAACCCAGCGTTTCGAGATTCAAGAAGAAAGAGGCTGCACCCCAAGAGCCTGTTAGGAAGGAAGAGGAGAACGGCACGAAGAAAGAGGTTGTCGCCATCGATCCCAAGAAAATCTTTCGGGTTACGTTCAACGAGATCACGCCCAAGGCCATTCGCGCGGCCTTCGATAAGCCGCGCCAGGTGGACGCCAATCTGGTGGATGCGCAGCAAGCGCGCCGCGTGCTTGATCGCATTGTGGGCTACAAAGTTTCTCCCATTCTCTGGGACAAAGTTCGCCGCGGCCTTTCCGCCGGGCGCGTACAGACCGTGGCGCTGCGGCTAATCGTCGAACGCGAGCAGCAAATCCGCGCGTTCATCCCGCAGGAATACTGGACGATTCACGCGATGCTGGATGCCGGGCAGCCGCCGCTCTTCGAAGCCAAGCTGTTCAAGCACAAAAGTGAGGACATTGAAGTAAAGAACCAGGAAGCCGCGGAAAAGATTGTGGCGGCTGTGAGTAAAGCGAAGTGGCAGGTGGCCACCGTCGCGCAAAAAGAAAAGAAGCGCAATCCGCCGCCGCCATTCACGACTTCCAAATTGCAGCAGGCCGCTTACAACCGGCTGCGGTATACCGCCAAGCGCACGATGTCCCTGGCGCAGAAGCTTTATGAAGGCGTGGAATTGGGCGAAGAAGGCTCGGTTGCGCTGATCACCTACATGCGCACGGATTCCGTGCACGTCTCGAACGATGCGCTGGCACAGGTTCGCGAATTGATTCCGCAGCGGTTCGGGAGCAACTACCTTCCGGAAAAACCCAACTATTACAAATCGAAGAAGGACGCACAGGAAGCCCACGAAGCGGTGCGTCCTACCGATGCCATGCGCGCGCCCGAAGACGTGCGCAAGTATCTCGACGAAGACCTTTTCAAGCTGTACCAGTTGATCTGGCAGCGTTTTGTAGCGTCGCAAATGCTCCCGGCAATCTTCGATCAGACCACCATCGACATCAGCGTGGGAGATTACACTTTTCGCGCCACGGGCTCGGTCCAGAAATTCGACGGCTACCTTCGCGTTTATCAAATGCCCGCATCGATCGCGGATCGCGAGGACGACGAGAAGGATGACGAGGGCGAGGGCCGCGCGCTTCCCCAGGTTGCAGAAGGGCAAATCCTGCGCCTGGACAAGATCCGGCCCGACCAGCACTTTACCGAGCCGCCGCCGCGCTACAACGACGCGACATTGGTGAAGGAACTTGAAGAAGACGGCATCGGGCGGCCTTCGACGTATGCTTCTATCATTTCCACGCTTGTCGAGCGCGAATACGTCACTAAGAACCAGGGCCGCTTTTCGCCCACCATGCTCGGCGAGCGCGTCAGCACGCTGCTGATCAAGAGTTTCGAGGACATCTTCGACGTGACATTTACCGCGCGGCTCGAAGAAGAGCTGGACGAAATCGAAGAAGGCAAGCTGCCGTGGCGCGAAGCCGTCAAAGAGTTCTGGGAGAAATTCGTCATCGACCTCGACAAGGCCGACGACGAGATGCTTTCCTATAAGGCCGGCATCCCTACGGGGAAAAAGTGCGAAAAGTGCGGCCAGGGCGAGTTGCTCGAACGCATTAGCCGCCACGGATTCTTCCTGGGCTGCTCGCGCTATCCCGAATGCGATTTCATTCAGGACCTCTCCCCTGAGACTCCGGAAGAGACTAGCGGGGAACCCAAGACCGAGTACTGCGACAATTGCGGCAAGGAGATGGCCATCAAGCGCGGCCGCTTTGGCACGTTTCTCGCTTGCACCGGTTATCCGGACTGCAAGACTACGCGGCGTCTTGTCCAGGGCACTCGCATCGCGCATCAGCCGGATGAACAGCTCGATGAGAAATGCACGCTCTGCGGCAACGGACTGGTGAAAAAGCACGGCCGCTTCGGCGAATTTATCGGCTGCTCCGGCTACCCGAAGTGCAAATACACGCGGCCGATCACCATGGGCATCAAATGCCCGAAATGCAACGAAGGCGAATTCGTGCGCCGCGGAAGCGCCGGCAAAGGCGGACGCGGACGCCCGCGCATTTTTTACGGTTGCTCGCGTTACCCGGATTGCGATTTCACGTCACCCCATATGCCCATCGCCGAGCCATGCCCGAAGTGCGAAGCGCCGTTCATCGTCGAGAAGCGCTCCAAGATCGGCACCGTCCATGCTTGCCTCAAAGAAGGCTGCGATTGGGAGAAGCTGGTTCCCGAAGCCCAGCCGCAAGCGCAACCAGAAGAAGCTCCCGTGCCCGTAGCGGTGAAGTCCTGACCCATCTGCATCTGAGGAAACAGTGCTGTGATTTTCTTTTGCGCGGATTTGTCCGCGCCTATACTGTAGCTGGGCCTGTCCCCGGGAACTGTAGCGGCGAATGATTGCAGCGATTTCGAAATATCTTGAATACCTTCAGTCGGTGAAGAATTCCTCGCCGCATACGGTTCTAAACTACCGCAAGGACCTCGAACAATTTCTCGCCTATTTGTCTCCGCCGGGGGCCCGGCCCCCAGGGCTTACCGGCGTCACGCATTCGATGATTCGCGAATTCGTCGCGCATCTCCATGACCACGGGCTTAGGAAGAGCTCCATCGCGCGCAAGCTTGCCGCGCTGCGCTCGTTCTTCAAGTACTGTGTTCGCGAAGGGCATCTGAAGGAGAATCCCGCCCGGCTTGTTCCTACGCCGAAGCTGCCGAAGCGCATTCCTTCCGTGCTTTCTGCCGAAGAGATGAACGGATTCCTCAATCAGCTTGGCGGATCGGGACGAGGCGCAGCCCCCGGGCAGGCAAGTTCCAAGGACGCCCTATTGCCAGCACGGACGTCCGACGCGAAGCCGCAACGTAAGCAAATTGGTTCCATGCGGACCACGGAGGACTTGCTGCTTCGCCGCGACAGGGCGCTGCTGGAACTCCTCTACGCCTCAGGCTTGCGCGTCAGTGAGCTCACCGGGCTCAATCTTGCCGACATGGAGCAAAAGGAACGCATCCTCCGGGTCCGCGGCAAAGGCAACAAAGAACGCATCGTTCCGTACGGAGCCAAGGCCCAAGAGGCCTTGGAAAAATACTGGCCGGTGCGCGAACAGCTCCTGCGGCAAGCGGGTGGGACTAACGGCAAGCAGGGGCCGCACGCGGAAGCTGTCTTTCTCAACTATTTGGGCCGGCGCCTTACGCAGCGTTCCGTCGGGCGCATCGTGAAAAAATACGTGCGCATCGCCAATGTCAATTGGGACCTGCATCCACATTCGTTGCGTCACGCGTTCGCGACGCATCTGCTTGCTGACGGCGCTGATCTTCGCGCCATTCAGGAACTTCTCGGGCACCAATCTCTCTCGACCACGCAGAAATACACGCACGCCTCCATTCGCCAGTTGATGGACGTCTACGACAAGGCGCACCCCCACGCCTGATTTCCGCATCTATTCCAGTTTGCCGGTCACCAGGGCTGAGTTACCCTGGGCAGCTTGCGGAAATTGAATATGGGACTGCGAATTGCAATGTCGATCGTGTTCTATTTGGTTGCGTGCATGGTTTTGCCTCTGAACGCAAGCGCGCAGGGAAACTACGAAATCCAGGTGTATCCGTACGAAACCGTGGAACCTCGCCACACGATGCTGGAGCTCCATTCGAATTTCACGTTTCAAGGCTCCAAATCAACTGATGATGGGACTTTTCCTACGAGCCATCAATTGCACGAAACCGTCGAGATCACACACGGCTTCAATGACTGGTTCGAGACCGGATTTTATATTTTTACCTCCGTCAAGAACGGCCAGGGTTGGGATTACGTTGGCAGCCACATTCGCCCCCGTGTGCGCGTTCCTCCCAAGTGGCATTGGCCCGTTGGAATCAGCCTTTCGAACGAAATCGGCTGGCAGAGCCGCCGGTATTCCGCAGACACTTGGACGTGGGAGATTCGGCCTATCGTGGATAAGCAGCTCGGCAAGTGGTATCTATCCTTCAATCCCACGTTTGACCGGTCGTTCCATGGGCCGGGCGTAAATCAGGGGCTGGTGTTCTCGCCCAACTTCAAGTTTAGCTACGATTTCACCAAGAAAATTGCTGGAGGAATCGAGTACTACGGCTCGCTGGGTCCGGTGACGGGCTTCGACCCGGTCAGCCAGCAGCAACAACAGATTCTTCCTGCGATTGATCTGAATCTCTCGCCCAAATGGGAAGTCAATTTTGGAGTGGGAGTGGGCGTGACGCGCGCAACGGATCATTTGCTTGCCAAGATGATTCTCGGCTACCGTTTTAACTTCTAGCGCGCCTGAATCGCCGGCCTCCTTGCCCAAGAAAAAAACCGCAATCTCGGTTTGACAGAGCTAACTCTTGCACCCCCACTGTCGTCAATACAATCAGGAGACTTGAGCCCCGGGTGCGTTTACCGACTAGCCTTTGACCGACTTGCGCCTAAGACACAGTCCTGGAGCCTCGCAGTGCGCCATTCTCTATCCAGCAAGCGTTCTTGGGCTCTGCGGCTGATTCTCCTCGCCCTTCTGGGGCCTTCTCTTCCGGCCCTGGCAGGTCCTCCTGCCAAAGATTCTGTAACCTTCACGAGTCTCCATATCCCTCACCTGAAAAAGCGCCCGGCCATCGCTGACTTCCTTACGATGCAGCCTTCTCCAGCCTTCGCCAGCGAAATGCTGAAGATTGATGGCTTCGTCCAGCGCGACCCGAAAGACGGTTCCCCCATCTCTCAGAAAACCGAAGTCTATCTCGGCTACACCGATCAAAATCTCTACGTCGTTTGCGTTTGTTTTGATTCCGAACCGGACAAAATTCGTGCTCACATGGTCCGGCGCGAGCAAATCAACGACGACGATCAGTTCGGTTTCGTCCTGGATACCTTCAGCGACCGCAAGAACGGCCTTTTCTTCTATGTGAACCCTTTCGGCGTCCAGCAGGACGGCATCTGGAACGATTTTCAGGAGCCGGACTATTCCTACGACATGCTTTGGAATTCACAGGGCAAGGTTACGTCTCAAGGTTTCGTGGTGTGGTTCGAGATTCCGTTCCGTTCGCTCCGTTTTCCCCGAAATCCCGAACAGACCTGGGGCATCTTCTTTGAGCGCGACATCCGCCGCAACTTCGAATTCTCCTTCTACCCGCATATCAGCAGCAACACCCAGGGCTGGCTGAGCCAGGAAACGCATGCGGATGGACTCAAAAAAATCTCTCCCGGGCGCAACATACAGTTCGTTCCCTACGGTTCTCTGCGCTCGTTCCGCGGCCTGGATGATCGTCCCGGCGGCGTCCCCCATTTCGTTGGGAAGAGCTTCGAACCACGCGCCGGCCTCGATTCCAAGATCGTGCTCAAGGATTCCCTGGTGTTCGACGCTACTTTGAATCCTGATTTTGCCCAAGTTGAATCCGACGAGCCTCAAGTCACCGTCAACCAGCGTTTCGAGGTTTTCTTTCCTGAAAAACGTCCATTCTTTCTCGAAAATGCGGGCTATTTCGCCACTCCCATAAATCTTGTTTTTACTCGCCGCATCGCCGACCCCGATTACGGCTTGCGCCTCACGGGCAAGCAAGGTCCATGGTCTATCGGCGCCTTCTTTGCGGACGATAAGTCCCCGGGCAAGTCCGTTGCTCCGGCTGACCCTCTCTCCGGCGCCAAAGCCTATTTCGGTGTGCTGCGCGTGAATCACGATATCGGTAAGCAATCCACCATCGGGTTCATCTATACGGACCGGGAACTTGCTACCGTGTCCAGCACCGGCTGTACTGACAATCGCTGCATCGTCGGCTCCAACCGCGTCGGCGGCATCGATGCAAAGATCACCTTCAGCCCCACTTGGTACACCACGGCACAAGCGCTCGTCAGCTCTACCGATTTCAACAACGGTTTCCACAAGGGCGGGCCGGACTTTTGGGAATACGTCGAGCACAGCACGCGAAAGGTCGAATACAACGTGTTGTATCAGGACACTTCAGAGGGATTCCAGACCGAGACCGGTTTCTTTCGCCGCCCCGACATCCGCCGCTTCAGCCAGTTCGCTCTCTACCGCTTTCGTCCGGAAGGCAAGCATCTCGTCTGGCATGGGCCAGGACTCTTTACCATCAACAACTGGGACCACAAGGGCACGCGTCTCGAATGGTTTGCCAACGCCAATTACCGTTTTCAGTTTCAGCGTCAGGTATTTTTCGGCTTCTTCGGCAATCTCGGCCACGAGCGCCTTCGCCCCTCCGACTTCAGCGCTCTTCCCGATAATCGCGACTATGCTCACCATCATTCCGGTTTCTTCTTCCAATCTGCCTTCTTCAAGCAGGTCTCCGTGAACGGCGAGCTTGGCTGGGGCACCGACACCAACTTTGACGCTCCGCTGATTCCCGCGCCTCCTGGCCCTCCAGTCGCGGGCCCGCCTGGCCTTGCCCAATCGAGCTACGCGCAGATCTTTCTTACCGTCCGACCCACTGGCAAGCTTACTATCGATAACACCTACCTCCTCACGCGCCTCCGCAGTCTCTCCTCCGGCCCCAACATCTTCAACAACCACATCATTCGCTCGAAGTGGAACTACCAGTTCACGCGGGAATTCTCACTGCGTTTCATCGGACAATACGCTGCAGTTCTTGCCAACCAGAATCTCACCTCGCTCCAAACCACGAAAAACTTCAACGCCGACCTGCTCTTCACCTATCTTCTCCATCCCGGCACTGCCGTATACGTCGGTTACAACTCAAACCTGCAGAACCTCGACCCCAGCCTCAGTCAGGATTCCAACGGCAACCTCCTCCACGTTCCCAATCGATTTATGAATGATGGCCGCCAGATATTCGTCAAAGTCTCCTATCTCTTCCGCTTTTAAGCCCATGGCGCCACTATTCCACTGGCAAAAAAATGTTCTGCTTATCCATCCGCCACATCGTCACGTGGAGCATCCTGTGCTACCGTTTCGATTTCTGAAGCGTCTCTGAAAGGAGCTGCCTGGAGTCCGCCATGAACTATCATCTCGCGCAAATTAACATTGCACGCTTGATCGCTCCGCTTGACGATCCGAAAATCGCCGAATTCGTCGCGCAACTGGAGCCGATCAACGCTCTCGCGGACAAGGCTCCTGGATTTGTCTGGCGGCTGCAGTCGGAATCCGGAAACGCCACGGACATTGCGTACAGTCACGACCCCTTTGTCATCGTGAACATGTCCGTCTGGGAGTCCGTCGAGGCGCTGCGCGAGTTCGCCTACAACTCCAATCACATCAAAGTCTTTCGCGACCGTGCGAAATGGTTCGAGAAGGCAGCCGTGCCTACTTACTGTTTGTGGTGGATTCCAGTTGGACACGTTCCTACCGTGGCCGAAGGACGCGAGCGATTGGAGCATTACCAGAAAAATGGCGCTACGCAATATTCCTTCTGGTTTTCGCAGCAGTTTCCCCAGCCCACTGACGAAGGCGTGTGCGCCTAGGGAATTCGCGTTTTGCGGTAGGATCAAAACGAAAACGGCCGGGGGGAGTTCCTGCCGGCCGTTCCAGTTGTTTGTGAGAATTTAGGCGGACTCCTGATTAGCGATGCCCGCCTCCGTGGCCACCACCGCCATGGAATCCACCGCCGCCGCGAAACCCGCCGCCTCCGTGAAATCCATGATCGCCTCCGTGGAAACCGCCACCGCCATGGAATCCACGGTCGCCGCGGAAGCCTTCATGCTCAAACCCGCCGTGGCCGCGAAAACCCCGGTCTACGAAGACTCGTTCGTGAAAGCTCGGGCGGCCGTAGAAACCTCGGCCATAGAAGCCGGGCCGGCTATAAAATCTCGGCCCGTAGTAGCCATGGAACCATGGGCCCGCTCCGATAAGTCCTCCTCCTACGAACCAGTCGGGTCCGTAATAGCCGTAGGGAGCGCAGGCGTACGGGTAGTAGCCATAATAGCCGTAAGCGCAGACTGGCGCCGGGCCTACGTATGCTGGAGCCACACCAACGCCGACAAAGACTCGTTGTGCGTGGGCGAAAGATGCTGAACCTAAACAAATGCCGAGCAAAGCAAGAATTCTTAGATAACGCATTTTTGGACCCCTTCTGAAGTCCATCATTTCGACCGCGAACGACCGTGACTCGTTCAGGTTCTTCAGATCATGCCGAAGTTCCCACTTCACTTAACACTCTCGGGCGCAGAAAGTTGCTAGCCGTCTTTCTCCGAACTCCGCACCAGACGCGCCCGTTCTGGCGGCCTAGAATCCAGTTCCCTCGCCGAGGTTGCTTTTCGGCGAACCCAGTGTGAGGATTCCTTCCGTGCCCGAACCGTCTTTGAAAACCAAGCTCAACCCTTTGCCGCCGATCCTGACCGCCCACCTGTTTCCAAAGCTCGACGGAATGTTAATGAAGCTTCTTCGCTCGCTTGCACCGGAAGATTGGGAAAGGCAGACGGTTTCACCCAAATGGAAGGTCAAGGATGTCGCAGCCCATCTTTTGGACACGGCGTTGCGCGGAGTTTCCATCGGGCGGGATGGTTATGTGGCCGAAAGTCCGGCAATCAATTCTTCTGTTGATTGGGGGGCGTTCATCAACCGCTTGAATGGCGAAGGCGTTACCTTATATCGTCGGTTAAGCCCGCTAGTCTTAATTAGACTAGTGGAAGTCGCCGTGAAATCATTGGCGGAATATCATGCTTCGCGCGACCCTTACGCGATGGCTCCCTACGGCGTAAGCTGGGCTGGCGAAGAAAAATCCCCAAACTGGTTTGACACCGCGCGCGAATTCACCGAGCGCTGGCATCACCAGCAGCAGATTCGTCTCGCTGTGAACAAGCCGGGCATCATGACCCGCGAGTTCTACTATCCCGTTCTCGATTGCTTCCTGCGGGCTCTGCCGTTCACCTATCGAAACGTTTCCGCGAAAACCGGCACCTTGCTGCGGTTCACGGTTTCTGGTGAATGCGGCGGCATCTGGTATCTCTATCGCGCCGATGAAGTCTGGCAACTCATCGAGGCACCGACTGGAGAAGCGGCTTCGGAAACCACGATTCCCCAGGAAATCGCCTGGCGCATTTTCACCAAGGGCATAGACCGCCAGTCCGCTCTTGCTCAGGTGAAGGTTTCCGGCGACGCTTCGTTAGGTCTGCACGTCCTCGGAATGGTCTCGATTGTCGCTTGAGCGTAAATCAAACCACGGCCCTCGAAATAATCAGGTACGGTAGTGACTCAAACTGAGTCACTTCCCAGGTATTTCGTTCGTTGACGATTCCGGCCAGAAACCTCTATAATTAGGGTTTGTCTTTAGCTCTTGGAGGACTGATGTACGCCGTTATTCAGACCGGGGGAAAGCAGTATCGCGTCGCGCCCGGCGACACCATCCGCATCGAGCGTGTTGATGGCAAAGTAGGGGAAAAGGTGAATTTTGGCTCCGTCTTGGCCGTCCACATGGATGACAAGAAGATTGTATCGGGCGCCGACGCCGGCAAGGCTTCCGTGAGCGGCAAAATCGTGTCGCAGGGCCGCGGCAAGAAGCTCACCGTGCTCAAGTTCAAGAAGGGCAACCAGTACAAGATTTCGCGCGGTCACCGGCAGAATTACACAGCCGTGCAGGTCAGCGATATCAAGCTGTAAGTCTTCACACATTTCGCCGGGCATCTGCCCGGCAGCTTCCCGAAAAGGATTGGGTCATGGCACACAAGAAGGGCGGCGGCTCCTCAACAAACGGCCGCGATTCACATGGGCAGAGGCTGGGCGTCAAGCGCTTCGGTGGGCAGTTCGTTAACGCCGGCACGATTCTGGTACGGCAACGCGGCACCAAGCATCAGGCGGGAGAGAACGTCGGTCAGGGCAAGGACGACACGCTCTTCGCGATGGTCACCGGATTCGTGAAGTTCGAGGACAAGGGCCGTCACGGCCGCTTTATCAGCGTCACGCCCGCAGAGCAAGCCAAGTCCGCAGCGAACTAGCTGTATTCTGCGGCTGCATTTTGCGGAGGATTCAATCCGCGCCTATTCGCTTCCGCGGTCCGGCCCATTGGACCGCGTTTTTCTTTTCTATGCGGCTGTTAGCCGGGAAACGGCTGGCTCTTAAGGAGTCATATTCCAGTGTTCGTTGATGAAGCCAAAATTCTCGTGAAGGCCGGCGACGGCGGCAACGGCTGCGTCGCTTTTCGCCGCGAGAAGTACGTTCCGCGAGGCGGTCCCTCCGGCGGTGACGGCGGCCATGGCGGCAACATTTATCTTGAAGCCAACCCAAACGACAACACGCTGCTGCGATACCGTTACAATCGTGAATTCAAGGCCGATCGCGGACGCCACGGCGAAGGCTCCAACTGCACCGGCCATTCTGGCCAGGACATGATCCTGCAAGTGCCCGTCGGCACGCTTGCCTTTGACGATCAAAGCGGCGCCACCATCGCCGATCTTGCTACGCCCGGCCAGCGCGTATTGATCGCCCATGGGGGGCGCGGTGGACGCGGCAATCAACATTTTGCCAAGCCGTGGCACCAGGCCCCGCGCGAACATGAAGATGGATTTCCCGGCGAGGAGCGGCATTTTCGCCTGGAGCTGAAACTGCTCGCCGATGTCGGCCTGGTTGGCTACCCCAATGCGGGTAAGTCGACGCTGATTTCCGTGATTTCCGCGGCGCGGCCCAAAATTGCGAACTATCCGTTCACCACGCTCGAGCCCAACCTCGGCGTGGTTAATGCCGACGGCGGCACTGGCGGGCACGGTACCGAACTCGGACGCACTTTTGTTGTCGCCGATCTTCCCGGCCTCATCGAAGGCGCGCACTTGGGCACGGGTCTCGGCATCCGTTTCCTCCGCCACGTCGAACGCACACGGCTGTTGGTTCATCTCATTGATACGAGCGACTCCAACGCCGACGATCCCATCCATTCCTTCGAGATCATCAACGGCGAACTGGAAGCCTTTAGCGCGTCCCTGATCGAAAAACCGATGATCGTTGTAGCCACGAAGCTAGACGCCACGACGGACCGCACGCGTCTCGACGCTCTTCGAGATTTCTGCGGGAGGCGGGAATTCGAATTTCACTCCATTTCGGCTGTTGCCGGAGACGGTGTGAAGGGACTCGTTCGCTCCATTGCCGATGCGCTGGATAAGATTCCCCGCGTCCCTCATGATTCCAGTACGGACACTCTGGCGACCGAGGGTGTGCATGTGAAATCGCTATCCGCAGCTGTTGACCGCCCCGCTGTGGCCACGAACAAACAGGAAGATTCGTGAGAGAATTGGTTGTGTCGTGCCCAACCATGACCTGGTTCGAGCCGACAATGCTTTCTTGGGAGCCTCATTGACCGTAGCGCAAGCGCACCACACCGCCGCAAAGCATCATCCTCGCCGTATTGCAGTTTTTGGCGGCTCCTTCGACCCCATCCACAACGGCCACCTTTCTGTCGCTCGCGCCGCCGACCGGCGTTTTAATTTCGACGAAATTCATTTCATTCCCGCTAGCCGTCCGCCGCACAAGCTGAAGCAGCACCTCGCTCCGTTTCCGCACCGTTTTGCGATGGTCTCGCTCGCTTGCACCGAGCATCCGCACTTCGTTCCCTCCCTCGCCGAAGCCGGCGAGGATTTCAGCGGCACACAACTTCACTATTCCGTGGACACCGTGCGCTATTTCCGCCACGTTTACCACGGCGACCGGCTTTCTTTCATCATTGGCGCCGACGCCTTCCTGGACATCCCAATGTGGAAGGAGTATGAAACGCTGCTCACGCTTTGCGATTTCATCATCGCCAATCGCCCTGGAATTCGCCCGGAAGCGCTGCGCCTGGTTATCCCGCCGGACTTGATTGCTCGCGCGGACGAAAAAAAAGAAGCCGATCCGCCTTCCCAGGTTGTCGCGCACCTTCACAAGTCCACGATTTATTTGCTCGAAAATGTCTCCAGCGATGTTTCCGCTACTGATGTGCGGCGACAGGCGCACCGTGGCCAGTCCATCCATGGGCTTGTATCCGCGCGCGTCGAGGAATACATTCTGAAACAGGGCCTATACCGGAATCTCAAATGAAATTGGAATCCTTGCCAGAGGGCGTCCGCCTCGCCGTAGAAGCCGCACAAGAAAAGAAAGCCGCGGGCATCACTGTGCTGGACCTCACGGCGGCAGGCGCGTTCACGGATTACTTTATCGTCTGCACGGGCTTCAGCACGCCGCAAGTCCAAGCCATCTGCACCGAAATCGAGGCCCAACTCCATAAAAATCTTGGCCGCTCGCCCGAACATCGCGAGGGACATCGCTCCGCAGAATGGGCGCTGCTGGATTTCGGCGGCTTTGTCGTGCACGTTTTCAGCGAGCAGGCCCGGCGCTACTACGATCTCGAGCGCCTCTGGCGCATGGCCCCCAAGCTTGAACTTCCCGACCGGCCCGATGGTCCTTCTGAACAAGACCTCCCGCATTCGCAGTTCGGGCATGAACATTTTTCCGGCGAAGCCGTTTCCAACCGGCCACAAAGCGGCCGTTCGCGGCAATGACCGCAGAACGATTGCCGTGGATCTCCGCGGATCCCGCTTCACAACGTCTTCTTGAACTCGCGCAGAAAGTCGCGGTCGCTCCCGCTACGCTCCTGATCACAGGCGAGAGCGGCAGCGGCAAGGATCACCTTGCACGCCTGGTTCATGAACTTGGTCCACGCCGCGACGCTCCGTTCCTGAAAATTGATTGCGCCAGCCTTCCGGCGCAGCTTGTCGAAAGCGAGCTCTTCGGCCATGAGCGCGGCGCTTTCACCGGCGCGGTGGAGCGCAAACTCGGCCGCTTCGAAATGGGCGGCAATGGCACCATTGTTCTCGATGAGGTCGCCGCGCTTTCGTCCGGAGCACAAGGGAAACTTCTCCGAGTTTTGCAGGAGCGCACGTTTGAACGCCTTGGCGGTACGGAAACTCTTCGCATCGAGGCGCGCCTTATTGCTCTCACCAACGTCGACCTTCCCGCCGCGGTGAAATCCGGCAGCTTTCGGGAAGACCTTTATTTCCGGCTGAATGTTTTGTCACTCGCAGTTCCTCCGCTTCGCGAGCGCCGCGCCGATATCCTGGCTCTTGCCGATCATCTTCTCGCGACGCTCCGCTCTGTCCACTCACGCCCCAATGGGCAATTGAGTGATTCGGCTCGCCGCATGCTCGCCGCTTACGCCTGGCCCGGCAATATCCGTGAACTGCGCAACGCTCTCGAGCGTGCCGTGGTTTTCTCGCATCCCCGAGGCACTGCCCCTGGGCCTGAGCTTCTCGAGCCCGAAGATTTTCCTGAAAGTGTGCGGGCCGCTGGCGCCGCCAGCTCTGTTGCCGGGCTCCGCACGCTTGAGGAGGTTGAGCGCGAAGTCATTGCCGCCACCCTCGAAGCCACGCATTACCAGATTAGCCGCTCCGCTGAAGCCCTGGGCATTAGCCGCAAAACGCTCCTCGAGAAGCGCAAGAAGTATGGTTTGAAGTGAAACTCCGCCTGCTCATGCTCGGGAAAACGCGCCGCCCCGAGATGCGCGCTATTCTCGACGATTACGTAAAACGCATTGGCCGGTCATGCCCGATCGAAGTCACTGAAGTCCGTGATGGTAATGCGGCTCTGAAGAAGCTCGATGCTGATCGCGCAGCCACCGTCGTCGTTCTTGACGCGAGTGGAAAGAACCTTGATTCGAACGCGCTTGCCAAATGGCTCGGCGAGCTTCGCGATCGGGGCACTCGCGAACTCGTCTTCCTCTGCGGCGATGCCGACGGTTTTCCGGAGGCGCTCCGGCAGCGGGCCCACCAAAAGTTTTCTCTTAGCCCGATGACTTTCTCCCACGAGCTCGCCCGCGTCATGCTCGCGGAACAACTTTATCGGGCGTTTGCCATTCTCTCCAGCAGCCCCTATCCGAAATAGCCCACGTGGTGTAAAACCATATCCCATGGCCATTCGAATCGCCGCTGACAAAGACCAGCCTTCCGCCACCATCGAAATCCCCCTGGAAAGAGCGCTGCCCGATTACGATCTCAACCAGCTCGAGCAACCTACGCCGCGCGACGTCGACGCCATACTTGTTTCGCAAGGCTTTCGCGATCTCGTCGATGACGCTCGCGGCATCCTCATGGAACTTCTCAGCGGCACGAGCCTCGAACTCGCCCAGTTCACCGGTGCCATCTGTCCGGGCGAGGACGAAACCTACCGCCCCGGACTCTGGATCGTCTTGCGCGACAAAAATTCCGCCCAGGGCCGCGAACTCTCCTCTAATTCACGAACGCGCATCTCCGCTGTCGCCGAAAACCTCGTGAAGCGCCTGCAACTCGCTTAGTTTTTTCGCCGCAACTTGACCTTTCCAATCAGACTCCGCAAACTCTAGTCCTTTCGACGCGATTGAAAGAGTTCACCGATTCACCAAACTATGCCGGAAGAAAAGGGACTTCTCATCGTTTACACCGGGCCGGGCAAGGGCAAGACCACTTGCGCGCTCGGCACGGCATTCCGCGCCGTGGGCCAAGGCTTGCGCGTCATGATGGTCCAGTTCATCAAGGGTTCGTGGCACTACGGCGAGCTCGACGCCGCCAAAATGCTCGGCGACGACAAATTTGAAATCCGTCCGATGGGGCGCGGCTTCGTCAAAATCGGCGGAGCCGAAACCGATCCTGCGGACATCAAGCTCGCACAAGAATGCTGGCAAGCGGGCCGCGACGCCATTTACAGCGGAAAATACGACCTCGTCGTCCTCGATGAAATCAACTACACCATCAGCTACAAAATGCTCGACCCCGACGAAGTGGTGGAAGCGCTGAAAAACCGCCCGGAGCGCGTCCACGTCATCTGCACCGGCCGCAACGCCCATCCCAAGCTCGTTGAGCTTGCCGACCTCGTCACCGAGATGCGCGAGGTGAAACACCCCTACACCAAGGGTATACTGGCTCAACGGGGGATTGACTATTAGCAGGGTGTTGGGGGCTTAGCAGATTGCCAAGGGCGAATACATTAGCCGCGTCGCTCTTTTCTTGAGTGCGAAGTTATAAACTTACAACTTTCTCCATGGCCTGGTTCAAGCGCGACAAAAAATCGATCGAACAATCCACGCCGCCCGAAGAGCGCCGCGTGCGCACCGAAGGCTTGTGGGTCAAGTGCGAGTCCTGCCGCACTATCGTTTTTCGCAAGGACCTTGAAGCGAATCTCTTCGTCTGCCCCAAGTGCCAGTTCCATTTCAAAATGAATTCCAAGCAGCGCCTGGAAATGCTTCTCGACGGCCGCTGGACCGAGCACGACGCCGGCATGACCTCCACCGACCCGCTTAAATTTGTTGACACCAAGCCTTACGCTGCGCGTCTGCGGGAAGCCAAGAAAAAGCTCGGAATGAACGACGCCGTCATCACAGCCGAAGGCCAGCTCAACAGCCGCCCCGTCGTCATGTGTGCTATGGAATTTGGCTTCATCGGCGGCTCGATGGGCGCTGTGGTCGGCGAAAAAGTCACGCGCGGCATTGAGCTCGCCATCGAAACACGGCAGCCGTTCATCGCCATTTCCTGTTCCGGCGGCGCGCGCATGATGGAAGGCGCCATCAGCCTGATGCAGCTTGCCAAAGTTTCCGCCGCCCTCGCGCACCTCGATGACGAAAAGCTCCCTTACATCTCCGTGCTCACTGATCCAACCACGGGAGGCGTCACCGCCAGCTTCGCCATGCTCGGCGACCTCAACATCGGCGAGCCCGGCGCGCTCATCGGCTTTGCGGGCCCGCGCGTCATCGAGCAGACCATCCGCCAGAAACTCCCCGAAGGCTTTCAGCGCTCCGAATTCCTGCTCGAACACGGTTTCCTAGACGCCGTCGTCCACCGCAAAGAGCTCAAGTCGTTTATCGCCAACTCCCTCGATTTGCTCTTGACCTGAGATGAATTACGAGGCCGCGGTCCGCTACTTGCTTGCTCTTGGGCGCGAATTGGCCGCGCCAACGCAGGCTGCCGCCGCGAAGTTTGATCTTGAAAACATTACCGCCCTCGCAGAGCGACTTGGCCGCCCCGATCGCGCCTATCCCAGCGCCCACATCGCCGGTACTAACGGGAAAGGCTCAACCGCGGCGTTCCTCGAGTCCATCGTGCGCCAAGCCGGGTTTCGAACTGGGCTCAATACTTCGCCTCACCTTGAAAAAATCAACGAACGCATTCGCATTAATGGAAGAGAGATTAATGACGAATTGCTCGCAGAAATTTTCACGCGCATACAAGTTCTGATCGAAGAACTTCTCGCCACCGGCAAACTGCGCGCGCATCCCACTTATTTCGAGTGCGTGACCGCCATGGCGTTCGAATCTTTTGCTCGCGAGCGAGTTCAATTTGGCGTGTTCGAAGTCGGTCTCGGCGGGCGCCTCGATGCCACCAACATTCTCTCTCCTGCCGTCGCCATCATCACCCGCATTGATTTCGACCACGAAAACTTTCTCGGCCACTCACTCAAAGAAATCGCTTCCGAAAAAGCAGGAATCCTGAAGCCTGGCGTGCCCCTCGTCCTCGCCGAACAGCATCCGGAAGCCCGCGAAGTTATTCTGACTCGCGCCGAGAGTCTTGGCAGTCCGGTCGTCGAGCCGGCGCAACTTTTTCGCGTCGATCGCGAATCCATGGAAATCGGCAGGGTTTTCGCGCGCATCATTGAAGTGGATTCCGGAAAAAGCTTCGAAATCAGCCCAAGCCTTCCCGGCCGCTTCCAGTTGCAGAACGCCTTGAACGCGTTCGCCTCTGCTCGTCTCCTACAAGACCGCGGCTTTCGTATTCCTAATGAAGCGCTAACAACCGGAATTGCCAATACCGTGTGGCCCGGACGCCTCGAAAAATTGCAGTCCGCCCCTGACATCTACGTCGACGGCGCTCACAATCCAGGCGCCGCCCGCGAACTCGCCCATTTTCTGCAGCAAAATTTCCAAGGGCGCAAGATTTGGCTGCTCTACGCCGCTCTCCGGGATAAGGCCGTTGACGAAGTCGCCGGCCTCCTTTTCCCACACGCCGCGGAAGTCGTCTTTACCGCACCACGCACGGCGCGCGCCGTCTCGGCCGCGCAACTCGCCGAAATCGCTGGCCATCATGCTTCGCGTTTTTCCGTGATTCCCGACGCCGAACGCGCCCTCGAACATGCCCTCGCCGAAGCCACGCCCGAAGACGCCATTTTCATCACCGGCTCACTTTATCTGGTCGGCCAGCTTCGCCACTATTGGAAGCACCGCGCGCAAGTCGCAACGCGCTGAAAAAAACCGTAGAATATCGCCTCGGGTTGAGTAGAGCTTTGGAGCGCCGGCTTTCACGCTGGCATTCTTTCTTTAGCATCATGGATGGTTACAGTGCGGAAGAAGCCAAATGGATTCGTTAATGCCGGGAGCGATCATCTCGGCGAACGCGAACACCCTCTAGTCGGCATCATCATGGGCTCCGGCTCCGACTGGGATACC
>DASQYT010000314.1:0-13944 GCA_035639075.1 Candidatus Elarobacter sp. | reverse complement strand
AACCACGCTGTAGAAACGGATGATGCTGACGAAAAGCAAAAAATGCACAGACGCCAGAAGCGCTGCGAAGAGCGGCGGATTGGCCGAACTCGCAACCGAGAGACGGGAGAGAAACAAAGCGTCCAGCGGGAAGAACGCCAGATAAGCAATCACGCAAAATGTTGCGGCGCGGTGAGAAAGTTCGGCGGGGCGACCATGCCACCAGCGAAAGCCTTTGTACAGCACAATGAGCGGAGCGGCGAAGCTGGTGATGATGTCAAGCTCCCCGGTGCTCACGAGCGTAACCGTTGACGTGAGGATGAGCAGCGAGAGCGACGTGCGGAAGAAACGCTCGGCGGGCAGAGCGGCGTCACTCGGAGTTGCAATGGAAGCGGCCATGGCGGACTTTTTAATCGTAGCATCCGCAGGGCGCGGCAGGAACGAGTCTGGTCGAAAGGATAACTCTCAGCGTTTGGCTGTAGAGGAAACTGCTGCTGCCAGAGCGGTGCGGGCGACTTTCCTGGTCAAGTTGGAGACCGGCAGGCTCGAAATGTCATTCAATGGAACCTGCTTCGCGCCTTGAAGGAAAGGGATTTTTCTTGCTTCGATAAGGAAGGGCAAGAGAGTGATGGCGCGGTACGTTACCGCGTGACGGACCTTGCCTGCCGGGACCAAGCGCCATTTGCCGGTTTGAACTCGCGGCATAGTTTTTCCGAGAAATGAGGCCAGCGTCGCGGCCGGTTCGCCGGTCACGGAAACCGTCGGGAAATGCCACATTCTTGAAACCAGTGTTGGAATGTGATCGACCGAGGCTTTCTCTTTTGCATTTTGGGGAGGAGGCAGCAGAACAGTCTCACCTTTTCCGTTCACGAGTACCGCCGCGGCCAGAATAATTTGAACCGTGGCGCGCTTCCTCCGTTTTTCTGGCAAGAATTCTGCAATCCCCTGTTTGCGGCCCTCACAAAATTGTGCGACGGGGCAGAGAAGACATTGCGGCGATTTCGGAGTACACAGCGTTGCGCCCAGTTCCATCATGGCTTGATTCCAATCGCCGGGCGATTTCGGGTCGAGCAAACCATTCGCTGTTTCTTGCAATTGCACCCAACGCTGCGGTTCTCGGATGTCCCCGTGAATTGCGCCGTGGCGCGCAAGAACGCGCGCCACGTTGCCGTCGAGGACGGCAAGTTGTTTGCCGTATGCGATGCTCAAAATCGCAGCTGCCGTGTAATTTCCGATACCAGGTAATGCGAGCGCATCCTCCAAGCGCGCTGGAAACTGTCCACCGTGGTTCGTCATGATTTGTTGCGCAGCTTTTTGCAGATTGCGCGCGCGGCTGTAATAGCCGAGTCCCGACCACATGCGCAACACTTCTTCTTGCTCCGCATTGGTGAGCGCGTGAACATTCGGGAATCGCTGCAAAAATTTTTTGTAGTACGGAATGGCAGCGGCAACGCGCGTCTGCTGCAGCATAATTTCCGACAGCCAGATGCGATAGGGATCTTTCGTGCGCCGCCACGGCAAATCACGCTGGAACTGGCGGAACCAGCCCAACAGTTGCTTGCGAAATGCGGCGAGTTCGCGGCCGTTCAGCATAGTGCTGGCACATTCTCGCACAGTTGAGTAGGACAGACATTCTTGTCTGTCAAGCTTCCGGGAATATTTGCTGAAAAAACGGACAGGCAGAAATGCCTGCCCCACCTACACCATCTGGTCGTCGAGGAAGACGACGTAGGAGGAGCTCCAGACGGAGCCTGGGACGGAGCCGTGGGGCCGCGTGGTCACGATGATTTTGAAAAGCTCGGGCGAAGTTGCAAGATCGGCCATAAGCGATTGATGGGGATCGGCGGGGAGAGGTTGCGCGATCGCCAGATGCTCAAGGATAGGGAATATGATTTGGTCGGCGGGAGCGAGGGGAATTTGCACGCCGGCGCTCCGGAATTGCAGCAAAGAATTATTTTCGTAAAAGTGCCAGGCCAAGCTGGCGCAGATGTTGACGGCGCGCTCAAAGCGCTCGTTAGCGGCAGACACTCCGGCTTTCAGATTCTCGGATTCTTCCGGGGACAGGTGAGGATCGAGAACCAGCAGGATGCGGCAGTCGTCTTCGCGTGTGAATTCGCGGACCATTAGGGAACCAGAGCGCGCGGAAGCTTTCCAGTGAACATGGCGCGCGCTGTCGTTCGGGATGTAATCGCGCAGCGCGTAAAGATCCTGGCCTCGGCCCTTGGTAAGACTTTCGAGCGCTCCCTCCAAGCCAGGGAGAATTTCCAGGTATTCCGCGGTCGGCTCGACGGAGGGATAAACGAGCGCCTCGGTTTTCAAATTCAACTGGCGCGCTTTCCGAAGGAAGCCGAAGGGGAAACGAGTGACGATGCGGAAAGCTTCCTGGCGATAGACGCCGCGCCGCGGAAACGTCACGGGAATGACTTGCTGCACGCGGTCACGCTTTGGGAGGTAAGGAAAGTAAACCGGCGTCTCCAGCATAGCGTTGGCTTGAGCCTGTTTTGTTTTGGTGGCTTCCACGCGCAGCGAGAACGAGGGCAACGTCAGCTTTTCATTTTCAAGCTCCACCATCGCGCGAACCGGCTGGCCGGCGAAAATATGTTCGGGCAATACAAGCCGCAATTCGATGCCCGAGAGAGTGATGGAAGAAAGAACGCCGGATAACAAGACGATGGCGATGAGGCTGGCGAGAATCAGGAAAAGAAGATTGTTTCCGGTGTTCAACGCCGCGAGTGCGACAAGAATGATTCCGACGAGATAGATCCAGCCTTCGAGAGTGATGCGGTACTCGATTTTGTATCCAATCCAGCGGAGTGGTGTGCGCTTCGCAAGGACGGGAACGAGCGTTACGCCCACCCAGGCGGCAATGGCGAGCGCGGCGAGCGCGGTTGTGCTGGCGAGCGTGCGTTGGCCAAGTTCAGCGGCAGCGCCGGAATATAGCGCGAGAAGCAGCGCGGCCGTGAGCGCAGTGATGGAGAGGAAAAATGCGCGCACAGCTGGCCGGTCAGCTTTGGCCCAGAGTCGCGCGATGGTGGATTGCACACTCACTGCGATGCAGTCACAGAGGAACGGGAACGGATTCCACGATATCGCGAAGAACAGAATCGGTGGTTTCCGATTTTTTCTGCAGTGAAGCGTGGCGCGAACTGGCCACGACGCGGTGCGAGAAAACGGAAACGGCAAGCTGCTTGAAATCATCGGGGAGGCAATAATCGCGGCGATCGAGGAAAGCGCGGGCTTGCGCGGCGCGCTGGAGCATGAGAGTGCCGCGGGGACTGACGCCGAGAGCAAGCTGTTCGCTCTTGCGCGTGCGGTTCACGATCTCGAGAGCGTAGTCATGCAGGCTGGCGTCGACCTTGACGTGGGCGACGGCGTCCTGCATGGCGAGAACATCGCTGACATCCGCGACCGGATCGAGCGAATCGAGAGGATTATCGCCGACGCGTTTGCGCAAAATTTCTTTTTCCGTTTCGTGCGAGGGATAGCCCATCTTGATGCGCATCAGGAAACGGTCGAGCTGTGATTCCGGCAGAGGATAAGTGCCGTGGTGCTCCACGGGATTCTGAGTGGCGATGACGAGAAACGGCTGCGGCAACGGGAGCGTTTTGCCGTCCACGGTGACTTGCGCTTCGTTCATGGCTTCGAGCAGCGCGGACTGCGTGCGCGGCGTGGTGCGGTTGATTTCGTCGGCGAGGACCACGTTGGCGAAGATCGGGCCGGAGCGAAATTCAAATTCGCGCGACTCGGGATTGTAGACGCTCACGCCGAGAACGTCGCTGGGAAGCAGGTCCGAAGTGAACTGGATGCGCTGGAAGCTGCAATGAAAAGATTTGGCGAGCGCTTGCGCGAGAGTGGTCTTGCCGACTCCGGGAACGTCTTCAATGAGCAGGTGGCCGCGCGCAAGCAAGGTGATCAGCGCGAGCTGGATGGCGTCTTCCTTGCCGTAGATGGCGCGCGCGATGGAGCGCTGGAGCTGGGAGACGACTTGAGAGGTGGCAGTCGGCATCGGTTGAAAACCCGGGTCCTTCCTGTTACAAATAGATGGCTGTACCGGCTGTCGCGGGTATACGCAATGGGCGACTAGCTCAGTTGGTTAGAGCGCTCCCCTCACACGGGAGAGGTCAAAGGTTCAAGTCCTTTGTCGCCCACCATTCTTCCACATTCTCCCATTATCAGTCTGGAACGTGCAGTCCTCGTGCGAAGCTTGTGTTGAATTTGCTATTTAGAAGCGGGAGCACGCACGGCTGGCAGTTTTTTCCCGGACTGCAGCTGGAGTGCGACGCGGTGGCTGGAAGGGGAGTGGTCTTGTATAGTTGGCCCCATGATGAATTTTCTTCGCACGCTTGAATTCCTTGGATTGAGCCTGTGGCTGGGCAGCGACGTGTTTCTGAGCTTTGTGGTGGCGCGGGGGGCTTTCCGGATCCTGGCGAGCCGGGACCAGGCCGGGGCAATGGTCGGGTTCGCGCTGTGGTGGATGCACATGATCGGTGTGGTTTGCGGAATCGTGATTCTGCTGGCACGCCTGGCGCGGACGCGGACGTTTGCGAGTCTGGCGACACCGACGGCGCTGTGCGTCGTGCTGATGATTTTGTTCACGGTTGTGTCGCAGCACGCGGTCAGCCCCAAGATAGCGGCGTTGCGAGTACGGATGGGATCGATTCAGGAGACAGCTTCAGACAATCCTTTGCTCGTGGAGTTCGGCAAACTGCATCGGATCTCGGTTTCACTCGAAAGTGGAGTGCTGCTGGCCGGTTTTGCGTGTATATATTTGATGGTGAAAGAGTTAGTCACTGTCGGGTAGTAAATTCTAAACCCTCAGCAAGTGGCACCCCCCATACCCCCGTTTTTTCATAAGTGTTCATTCTAATGGTGGTTAAAATCCTTTGTTTTGATGCAGTTCTGTAAGTGTCGATTCTGAGGGAGTTAGAGGCGCGTTTTGCGAGCATTTGTGCAAGTGCGGATTCTAAAGGGGTAAGAGCGCATTGAAATTGGCCAAAACCTCACGCATGGTTTTCGCAATGGATAAAGACCTGCCGATTTCCGGAAGGGATGCAAGCACAAATAAAAAATGCGGCAGAGAAGCCGCCGCAGTCCAAGCCCATATTTCCCTAGAAGGAATGTTACTCCGATTTACCCGGGCCGTCAAGGAAAAACACAGTTGGGTTAAGCGAAAAGTCGGAGTATTCCCATGGTGTTCGCGCTAAAGGCGTTAGCGGCGAGGGCGCTTGGACGCGGCTCGACCAAGCTCGGCGTGTTGGCGAGGTTTGCGGACACGGGCGGGGCGGATTTTGCGCATGGCGGCGTTGCCCGCGCGCTGGCAGGCGCGCCACATGTACCAACTGGCGACGGTGCGGTAAGGGCGCCAGCGTTCGCCGAAGGCGAGGAGTTCCTTGGGCTTGGGCATGTGCTTCTTGCCGTAGGTGATGGACCACCCTTTTTTGACGCCTAGATCGTGGATGGGAAGAACGTCAGGGCGGCCGAGCCGGAAGATCAAAAACATTTCAACGGTCCAGGCGCCGATACCGCGGACGGAGACGAGCCGCTTCACGAGTTCTTCGTCGGATAGCTTTTGGGCTTGTTCGAGGGTCGGGACGACGCCGTCGATGGTTTTTTGCGCGAGGTCTTTCATGGCTAGAATTTTTGCGCCGGAGAGGCCGGCTTTGCGGAGCGAGTGCCTTCTGAGTTTTAGCATTTCCTGGGGAGTGGGAATGCTGCCGCTGGCGCTGAGAGCCTTGACGCGGCCGAAGATGGTGGCGGCAGCTTTGCCGGAGATGGATTGGTGGGTGACGGCTTCGAGAAGAGTTTCGTAGGGAGATTGTGCGGCTTCGGTCTTGAGTTGAAACGGGATCGTTTCTTCGATCAAGCGCTTCAGATGCTCGTCGCGTTCAGCGAGATGCTTGGTGGCTTTGTCGAGATCAAATGCCGGGACGAGGCGTGTCTCTGTCACGATGGCTCCATTCCGGAAACGGGGAAATAGAGTAACAAGTCGAAGAAGGAAATGCGAAATTCGAAAATCGAAATGCGAAAAACACGGGTCGGACCCGCCACTACAATAGCTCCGTTGAGACAATGGTTTGGCGGGAGACTTGGCGGAGGTGGCTGGCTTTTTTGCGCGAGTAGCGCCAGCGGAGGAGGCCGATCGCCACAATCAGGGCAGAACAGAACTCGACGAAGAGTTTGCCGCCATCGAACCAATCGACAGGGTCATTTTTCAAGCCGGGATCAGTGAACAGGCTGTGCCAGAAAAGCGCGGCGGCGGCAAAGTAAATGGAGAAATGGAAAGACTTCCAAAGATGGCGGCGGCCAAGATGATTGCGCAAGTAGGAAGTGACAATGACAAATGCCATGAGGTACAGCGCGAAAGCGCCATGGTGTTGTCGAGGGGCTGTGACGGCGAATGGACAGGATAAACGAGGTCGAAGATGAGGAAGCGCGGATTTTTGTTTAGGAGCAGAATTGCCGGGTGAAGGGTCGATAGAGCGAGAACGAAGTAACCGGTCCAGTTGTGAAAACGGAAATAGTTGAATCGATGATGCGGCCAGGAGCGGTGAGGACTGTAGCGGAAGGCCATGAGCAGACCCATGAGGACATTGAGGGTTACCGCGCCGACGGCGAGTAGTCCGACGTAGGCCGAGAGGTCCAAGATGGTGATACGCGTTGGCGGCATGTGCTAGCTAGAAATCTCGGCCCTTGTGCAATCCTCCAGTTTGACGCAAGGACGCGATTGTGTTTACAAGAAGCAGAAACCAAAACAGAGAGGGTCTAATGTAGAGGCACCCCGACCGGGCCGGGGCAGGCGCCGTACGCAAAAAGCGCAGAGAGGTCAGGTGAGCTGGCCACCCAAACGGCTCATGCTGCAGTGGGGACATCGCCAGAGACGGAAGTTGGGATGTTCCGGCTGCACTTCCAGCAAGTACATCGGATAGCGGTCATGCGCACAGTACTGGTGGGGAGGAATCGGGCATCGCCTAATAACGAATTGATCTTCTGTGTTTAGGAAATAGCCATCTGATCCCCTGTAACTCACGAAACAATCAGGTTCCTGACACGCGTAGGTCATTCCTTCACTTGCAGGAAACTTTCGAGGCGTCATCTCGGAATGGTGTTCGTAACAGAGCGGATGGATTCTGTTTGCAGGCGCGATAGCAGGCATGAGAATTACCTCCTCTCAATACCTGAAAAACGAAGACCGTGTCACAATAACCACAGAGATAGCACAGGTAAATACCCTAAGGAAAATATCTGAGACAGACCGTAACGCGCAGAAAAGCGTTTGTCAACAACAAATTCCCAAAATGGGACGTAGTTATAACGGGCCCTGAGGAAAAAATGGCGGTTCGAGTCAAGCGCCATGACGGCACAACGACCGGTTCTCAAGACCGGGTGTGCTAGGATGAGGGGTTTGTGCAGGCGAACAATTAGCGTATGAAGGGGTTGGAGTGCAGACGGGAATCATTGGACTACCACAGGTAGGGAAGACGACGCTGTTTCGGATATTGACGAAGGCGCACGTCGAGGGCAAGAGCGGGGCGTCGGCGACGCATGTGGGAGTGGCGAAGGTGCCGGAACCGCGGCTGGTGGAGCTGGCGAAGCTGTATAACCCGAAGAAGATTACTTACGCCACGGTGAATTACGTCGATTTGGGCGGGATGCAAAAGGAACGGATGCGCGATGCGCTGGCGCAACTGCGCGAAGTGGACGTGATTGCACATGTGATTCGGGTGTTTGAGGACCCGTCCGTGCCACATTCGGAGGGGAGCATCGATCCGCTGCGGGATGCCACGAATCTGGATTTGGAGCTGATGCTCTCGGACCACGACCAGATTGCGCGGCGGCTGGAGCGCTTGGATAAGGATTTGAAGAAGAAGCGCGATCCGGCGCTGGAGATTGAGAAAACGGCTCTTGAGAAATGCAAGACGCAACTGGAAGCGGAGAAAGCGCTGCGGGAATTGGAGTTGACGGCGGAGGAGAGGAAGTCGATTGGGGGATTTTTGTTTTTATCAGCGCGGCCGGTGCTGTACGTGCTGAATCTGGGAGACGAAGAAGCGGACAAGCTGGATACGGCTGTGGAGCGGCACAAGCTAAGCGCCCTGCAAGGACGGCCGAACGCGGCAGTGGTAGCGATTTGCGGGCGGCTGGAGGCGGAGCTCTCGGAAATGGAAGAGAAAGAAGCGGCGGAGCTGCTAGCGTCGTATGGATTGAAAGAGCCGGGGCTGAACCGCTTGATTCGCGCGACGTATGACTTGATGGGGCTGATTCAGTTTTTTACGGCGGGGGAGCCGGAAGTGCGAGCCTGGACGATTCGAAAGGGAGCGACGGCGGTAAAGGCGGCAGGAGCGATCCACAGCGACATCGAAAAGGGATTCATTCGTGCAGAAGTGGCGCGATGGAATGATTTGCTGGCGGCGGGGAGTTTGGGTGCTGCGCGAGAGAAGGCGCAGGTGAGGTTGGAGGGAAAAGAGTACATCGTGCAAGAAGGGGATGTAATTCTCTTTCGACACAGCGGATAAGGAAAGAGAAGGAAAGAAGAAAAGATAACGCCGAGACGCAGAGAACGTAGAGGTTTCGTAGAGAAGAAGAGACAAGGAGCAATTTGTGATTGCGGGCTACACCGAGGTGGATTGAGGGTTTGCACAGGCTGAAGCCTGTGCCGCTGGCGATGGGACATGATCTGACATTTCGGACCGCACTGGCGGTGGGCCTAGGGCTAGTGGCTGCGGCGGGGAATTTGGTTGGCGGGTATTTCGTTGTTCGCCGAGACTGGCCGCGGAAGTATTTGCAGTATTTTCTGGCGCTGGGCGCCGGGTACATGCTAGCGGTGGCGTTTGTCGAGGTGATTCCGGAGTCGGTCCGACTGTCGGGAGAGAGTGCGCTGCTGCTTGTGCTGATCGGGTACTTTATCGTGCACCTGTTTGAGCATACGCTGGCGCCGCATTTTCACTTTGGCGAAGAGACGCACCTCGAGGAGATGAGCCATCAGCATGCGCGGACGAGCGTGCTGGTGGGGCTGACGATTCACACGTTTTTTGACGGCGTGGCGATCGCGGCGGGATTTCTGGTTTCGACGTGGCTGGGAGCGGTGATGTTCTTCGCGGTGTTTCTTCACAAGCTGCCGGAGGGCTTTACGGTGGCTTCCGTGGTGCTGGCGAGCGGGCAAGGGAAGCGCAACGCAATTCTAGCGGCAGGGTTATTAGGAGTGGCGACAGTGACGGGCGTGGCTCTCACGACTTCGCTGCAAGGGCAATTGAAGTATGCCCTGCCGCTCTCGGGCGGAGTGACGTTGTACGTGGCGGCCACGGATTTGCTACCAGAAGTGAACCGAGAGCCGAACTGGCGAATGGCGCTGCTGGTGTTTGTGGGAGTTGTCAGTTTGTTGATAATGCAGCACTTATTTCACGTCTAGTTTCGTCGTACTTTCGCTTCCGATTGCCCCGGCCATTTGCAACTTTCTGAGACAACTAGGGTTTGATACAGTGTGGCGGCTATGGCCAGGTCGGACGTCCAACTAATGCTGGACGTGAAGGCGGGCGATGAACAGTCGTTCGCGCTTCTACTCCATCGCTACAGGAGTCCACTGATCAATTTTCTGTACCGAATGGTTCGGAACCGGGAACAGGCGGAAGACCTGGCGCAGGAAGTTTTCATTCGAGTGTACCGAGCGCGGGGAGAGTATGTGCCGAGCGCGAAGTTCACTACCTGGCTCTTCCGGATCGCGACGAACCTGGCGTTGAACTCGCTGCGTGACAATCGTTACCAGCGGATGGAAATTTCGCTTGATGCGCCGGTGACGGTGGATGCCGAGGACGGGGAAGAGAAGACGATCGATGTCGCCGAGAAGCATCCGAACATCGAGCAGCACCTGGTCGAGCAAACGCGGAAGAAAATGATCCGCCACGCGATCGACAAATTGCCAGAGAAACAACGAGCGGCGGTGCTGCTCCACAAGTATCAGGAGCTGGATTACGGGGAGATTTCAAGGATTTTGCAATGCTCGGAGAGCGCGCTGAAATCGCTGCTGTTCCGGGCGTACGAAACGCTGCGAGTGGAACTAGCCCCCCTCGTAGCAAGCGGCAAGCAAGCGTAAAGGGCAGGGCTGATGCCCTGCGACTACAAATGCTTGGCTGCTTGAGGCAGGGCAGTAGAGGTTGGGCCAGGAAGGGAAGGACATCATGAGTTGTGGGCGGATGGAAAATCGGGTTTTGCCGTACGTGGACGGGCGCCTGAAGGAAGGCGAACGGCGAGACGTGGAGAAGCATCTCGCGACGTGCGCGGCGTGCCGGTTGCGCGTGAACGAATTTCGCGCGGTGAGCGGTTTGCTGGATGAACTGCCGGTGATCGAGCCGTCAGCGGCGTTTGATATTCGCATGCAAGCGCGTGTGGCGGCAGAGCCGGCAAAGCAAAGCTGGTTGGCATGGTTCGCGCCGTCACCGAGGGCGGTGCTGGCGGCGTCGATGCTGCTGCTGGCGACTGTGTGGCTGGGTTCACGGTCTCCGGATAGTGCGCTGAGCGCGGCGGACATCGACAAAATCAATCAGAACATACAAGTGCTGGAAAATTATGATGTGATTTCGGATTTTGCGCCGTTGAGCGAGTTGCCGCAACCGGTGCAGAACGACGACGCGAGCGACAATCAGAATCAACAGATGTAACTGGAATGATGCGGAAACTCCAATTCACCGGATGGCTGATAGCGCTGGGACTCAGCGCAACGCTGGCGATGCCAGCTTTCGCGCAGGGACCGCGCGCGAACTGGGCGCAGAATCGGCAGGACAATAAACCGCCTAAGCAGCAGAACCAGCCGCAACGACAGCAACCACCGAGACAACGGCAGAGACAAGAACAAAAGCGAGACAATCGACAGCAGCGGCAAGAAATCCGCAGAGCGCAAAACGAGCGGCAAAGCTCCGGCGCGAATCGTCCCCCTAGTTCGAACCCCAATCGGGCTGACTTGATGGGGACGCCAAATATCAATCCGAACCGGCCGCCATCGGCGTACACTCCGCCGCCACAGAAGAAATTTAACCAACTGAGTCCGCAGGAACAGAGAAAGGTCGTCGAGAACTATAACAAGCAAAGAAATCTTTCTCCGGCGGACAGACAAGAAATCAAAAAGCGCGAGGAAATATTTGGCAGGTTGACGCCGGGACAGAAAGATCATGTTCGGAATGATTTGGCGCCGAAATGGAAGGAGCTTCCTGCGAACCGGCAGCGGGCGATTCAGCAACGGCTGGGTGTTTTGCAGAACATGCCGGAATCGGCGCGGAACCAGCACTTGAATGACCCGAATTTCACGCGGGGCATGAGCGAAGAAGATAAGGCCATGCTGCGCGACTTGAGCCACCTGCACGTGGGCGCGCCGGACCCGCCGAACGAATAGCGCCGCCTCTTTATCCAAGAGACAATCTGGATCGTTTCCTCCTTTCGATTGCATTGACAACGCGTCGCGTCTCGCGGCATCGTGACTAGTTTGCAGTGTTGGCATCCAACGAGTGGAGGGGAATTCACTTGAAGAGTGACCGCACAGCGGTCAACGCGACCGTGCCTGCGCTCCTGCGAACCGTTTCCACGCGCTTTCGCGCGATGCAGCACCGCAATTTCCAGCTATTCATCGCAGGACAACTCATTTCGCTGATCGGCACGTGGATGCAGACGACCGCGCAACTCCAACTAGTCTACGAACTGACGCATTCCCCTGCGCTGCTAGGTGTGTTCGGTTTCGCAAGCCAAGTGCCGATGCTCTTCCTCTCCTCGATCGGCGGCTATGTAGGCGACCGGTACAACCGGCACCGTGGGGTGATTGTCACTCAGTCCGTTTCCATGGTTCTAGCATTCGCTCTGGCGGCGCTGACGCTGACGAACATGATTCGCGAGTGGGAAGTGATCGGCATCGCGTTTCTGGTAGGCATTGTAAATGCCTTCGATGTGCCCATCCGGCAGGCGTTTTTCGTGCAGATGGTTGGAAAGGAAGATCTGCCTAACGCGATTGCCTTGAATTCCTCCATTTTCAATGGAGCGAGAGTGGTAGGGCCTGCGATTGCGGGGTTTGCGATGGCGTGGATTGGAGAAGGCTGGTGTTTCTTTTTGAATGGGCTCAGCTTCTTGGCCGTCATCGTTGCCCTGCTTATGATGAGAATCGCAAAGACAGAAGGGAAGCCAAGCGATGAATCACCGCTGAGGAGTGTTATTCAGGGCTTCCAGTTTGCGATGGGCGATCTGCCAATGCGATCCGCGTTGCTGCTGCTCAGCACTCTGAGCCTGTTTGGATTGCAATACTCGGTTTTCATGCCGATCTATGCAAACGAAATCCTGAGGGGGGGGAAGCGCATGCTCGGTCTGCTACTGAGTTTTGCCGGCGTAGGTGCGTTTCTTGGGGCGCTGCAATTCGCTGCGCGCGCACACTACAAGGGGCTGGCCCGGTGGATAGCGGCAACGTCGATGACCTGTGCTGTCGGGCTGATTGTTTTCTCCCAGGCGAAAATCTTTTGGTTATGCGCCGTCGTGCTGTTAGTGGTGGGATTTGCGGCGACGTCGCAGATGGCAGCGACGAATACGCTGATTCAAAACCGCGTGCCTGATGAGCTGCGCAGCCGCGTGATGGCGGTCTACGCGACGATGTTCATGGGTGTGCAGCCGATCGGCGCGTTACTTGCGGGTGGCCTGGCCAAACGGATTGGGGCGCCGTTCGCGCTGACGGTGTTTGGATCACTGGTGTTGCTGGGCAGCCTGATTTTCATCGTGCGAGTGGTGATGAGGCTCGGAGAAACGCAGGCCGCGCCAGCGGACTAGGCTGGATTCGGCCGGTAGAGCCAGGAAGGCCGAGTAAGCGGCTCGTTCGCGGGCGGGGCCACGAAAGAAAGGGGAGCAAGATTCACCGCTGCGAGTATGGCGTCGACTTTGGGACGTAGCGGCGCAAGCGAACAGACAGGGTCTGTGGCGCCGGCATCTCCCGCGAGGAGCAAGGCTTGGCAGCGGCAGCCGCCGAAATCCTGTTCGCGGCGGTCGCAGGTTTTGCAGGGCTCCTGCATCCAATCTTCTCCGCGGAATTTCTGGAATGCGACGGAGCGCTCCCAAATTTCCCGCAGCCTGCGCTCTTTCACGTTTTCGAAAGAGAGGTCGGGGATCACTTGCGCCGCGTGGCAGGGAAGCGCATCGCCGGTTGGAGTGATGAGCATCAGCTTGCGACCCCAGCCGCCCATGCAGGGCTTGGGATATTTTGCGTAGTAATCGGGGACCACGTATTCGACACGAATCCTGCCTTCCAGCCGCTCCTGTTCGCGTTTAATGATCGCCATGGAGCGATCCAACTGCTCGCGTGTGGGAAGAAGATTTTCCCGGTTCGCAAGGGCCCAGCCGTAATACTGGACGTTGGCGAATTCGATGCGTGTGGCGCTGGAAGATTCGGCGAGAGCCACCATCTCCTCAAGTTGATCGATGTTGCGGCGATGAATGACAAAATTAAGCGTCAGCGCAACGCGATGCTGCTTGATCCATTCGAGGACGCGGAGTTTTTGCCCATGGGACTTCGTGCCGGAGATTTCATTGGAGATTTCTTCCCGCGCGCCCTGGAAGCTGAGTTGGATGTGGTCAAGTCCGGCAGCGATGAGGGCCGAGAGTTTCGTTTCATCGAGGGGCAAGCCGGAAGTGATCAGATTGACGTAGAGGCCGGCGGCGCGAGCTGCGCGCACAAGATCGATAATGTCAGTGCGGGCGAGAGGTTCACCGCCGGTGAAATCTGCTTGGAGAACGCCGAGTTGGGCGGCTTCCTGAAAGACGCGAGACCAGGTCTCGGTGGGGAGTTCGTTGGATCGGTATTGCATCTCCAGGGGATTCGAGCAGTAGACGCAATGGAGCGGGCAGCGGTGGGTGAGTTCGGCGATTAGGGCTAGCGGGTTAGAAAGTTCGTGTGGCATGAAGGTTAGGTTTCTAGCTTGACCGAAAAGCGGGAGCTGCGCTCCCGCACTCGAA
>DASQYT010000313.1:0-4714 GCA_035639075.1 Candidatus Elarobacter sp. | reverse complement strand
ACTAGCTGGCGAGGCCGTCTTTTTCAGGATAAAGCAGCTCGGTGAAACGCGGGTCTTCCTGGAGGAACGCAAAATCTTCGTCGTTGCGGGCGTGGTAGCGGTTTTCCGGGCGCAAGTGAATTGCCACCTTCAGATTGGCAAGCGCGGAATCGGCTTCACCGGTGAGGCAATCGAGCGCGGCCAGCGCGTAATGAATGTGGTCCGCCTTGGGCGCGGCCTTGCGGGCTTTGTCGAGACTTTCGCGCGCATCGTCCCACCGACCAATGTTCATCATCGCAACGCCGCGCTGATAGTGCTCTTCGGCGGTGCGCGGATTCTGTTCGTGCGAAGGCTTCATGCGCTGCTCGGCGATTTTCACGTGCATGCGCGCGCGATCCGCGAGTTCCTTGCTGGGGCCTTCCAGAACTTTTTCAAGTTCCTGCTTGGCGCGCGCGAATTTCTGCTGATGGAAGAGCGAGAGAGCCTCATCGTAAAGTTTGAGCTGCGCCTGGACGAGCGGATCGACCAGCTCCACGCCACCACGTTGCGCTGGTGGGGGCGGACCTAAAGGCTTCTTTTTCTGTAGCTTAGATTGATTATGGGCCGCCCCTTTGGACCGGCTCGACGAGCCTGAATGAGACTTGTGCGTTTTTGCCATTGGGCGAATGCTAGCAGAGCAGGATTCTCGCGTCAAATCATGTGAACGGAGGCACTTGGGGGCCCATCAGGCGTTACCGAACGGAGGCATGCCCCAAAATAGGGCGTGGAGTTCAGCGCGGAATCGCGGAAACTATATGCAGTTCGTGCGGTGACACGCGGGCGGGAAAAGTGGCCTGCTTGCGCCGCGTATGCTATAAGTTTGTGGCCAATTCTGGTTAACGATAAAGTGCCTTTCATCAATTTTCCTGCGCGCGAAATCAACTGCAAGCTGGTGTACTACGGTCCAGGTCTGGGCGGAAAAACCGCCAACCTGCAGTGGATCTACGACCACACCGGGCAGAATCAGAAGGGGAAAATGGTATCTCTGGCGACGGAGACGGACCGCACGCTGTTCTTCGACTTCCTGCCTTTGGATTTAGGGACGGTGCGCGGGTTCAAGACGCGCTTTCATCTATATACCGTGCCTGGGCAGGTGTTCTATGAGGCTAGCCGCAAGCTGATCCTGAAAGGCGCGGACGGCGTCGTCTTTGTGGCGGATTCGCAGGAAGAACGGCTGGACGCGAATTTCGAAACGATGGAAAACCTGCAAGAGCATCTGAAAGAACACAACCTGAATTTCGCGACAATTCCTTACGTGCTGATGCTGAACAAGCGTGACTTGCCGAATGCCCTGTCCGTTGCGGACCTGACGAAGCATTTGCAGAAAAAAGGCGAGCCGGTTTTGGAAGGCGTGGCGATTCAGGGAGTGGGTGTGTTCGAAACGCTGAAGGAAGTTGCGAAGCTCGTCCTCGCCGAATTGAAAAAGGGCGGGTAGTCTACTTCTCGCAAGTCTATTTTCCAAATCATCCAAAATTAGCAGCGTGAATTTCTACGCAGAAGGATTTCTGCGTTTACGCGAAATTGGCGAGGGCGGCGGATTCAGATTCGAACGTGGGGATGGCTTCGATGAGCCGCGTTACGGTGAGCGCGTCGCGCACGCGGCCGGGGCCACAGACGAGACGCAGGACACCGCCTTCGCGCGCCAGCTTGATGGAGATGCGCACCAGCGTGGAAATGCCGGAGCTGTCGATCTGCGGGATGCCGTTCAGGACAACGACCACTCTCTTCGCGCCACCCTTAACCACGGATTCGAGAGCGTCGTGGAGCTGCTCCGCAGGCTCGCCGATAGTGAGCCTGCCGTGAACTTCGAGTACAGGAACCCCAGCGGATTCGCGGACGTTGATTTCCATGGGCAGCCGGTCAGTCATGGCGGTGCGTCAGTCTATCCTGAATTAAGGCGGCGTTGGTGATTCGCCAGGCCGGACGGCATTATACGCTGGAGGGTAAGTTGCACAAAGCGAACCGTTCCACGAGTTTACAGGCCAAATCGGCCGAGCCTGCGGAAGGCGGCGTATCAGAAAAACAAATCCACGCAATGAAAATTTCAAACTGTGGCGAAAAGCGCGCACGCGTATAATGCTGTGCGACAAAGTAGCGGGTCCCCGGTAGTAGAATCCAGAGCCAGCGGAGCAGACACATCTATGAAGTGCGAAGGATGGAAGTGTAGTTTCAGCCTTCTCCTGGTGCTTGGAGCCATCCTGTTCACTGCAATTCCCCTCTGCGCGCAACAACCGCCCTCCTCTTTAGCCGCTCCTGCAACAATGATGGCCTCCCTCGCCGCACCGGAAACCGCCAAAACTGTTTCCGAAAAACTGGCGCAACTGGATAAAGATGTGAAAGCGGCGCAGTCCTCCGCGGACAACGCCTGGATGCTGGTCAGCGCCGCGCTGGTTTTGATGATGACGGGGCCAGGGCTGGCGCTGTTCTACGGCGGTCTGGTGCGGCGGAAAAACACTCTGGCGATCATGATGCAGAGCTTCGCGCTGATGGCGTTGATCACCGTGATGTGGGCGCTGGTCGGATACAGCCTGTGCTTCGGCGGCGACGGACATTTTATCGGCAGCTTCGAGCACGCCTTCCTGCGCGGCGTAGGCGCGGACCCGAATCCCGATTATTCCGGAACGATTCCGCAACTGACTTTCATGGTCTACCAGCTGATGTTCGCCATCATCACGCCTGCTTTGATCACCGGCGCGACAGCGGAACGGATGAAGTTCAGCGGCACAGTCCTGTTCCTTACGCTATGGTTCCTTGTTGTCTATGCTCCACTTGCGCACATGGTGTGGGGAAAAGGCGGGCTGCTAAACGCGTCGCTTGGAGGAAAATTTCCAACGCTGGATTTTGCGGGCGGCACGGTCGTGCACATTTCTTCCGGCGTTTCCGCACTGGTTTGCGCCCTGTATCTCGGCAAGCGCACCGGATATCCCAAGCAGCCGATGCCGCCGCATAGTCTGGTTCTGAGTTTCATCGGCGCCTGCTTGCTGTGGGTGGGATGGTTCGGATTCAACGCGGGCAGCGCGCTGGCGTCAAATTCATTGGCCAGCAGCGCGTTTGTAGCGACGCACTTCGGGGCGGCGGCGGCGGCGCTGAGTTGGAGCGCGGCGGAATGGATCAAGAACGGCCGCGCCAGCGCATTGGGCGCGATTTCCGGCGCGGTGGCGGGACTCGTGGCGATTACTCCGGCAGCCGGATTTGTCAGCCCGATGCCGGCGCTGGCCATCGGCATTATCGCCGGTGCGGTGTGCTATTGGATGGTAACGAAGGTGAAGGCCCTCTTCGGATATGATGACGCGCTGGATGCTTTCGGGGTGCACGGCGCCGGCGGAACGATCGGAGCTTTGCTCACCGGAGTCTTCGCTCAACAGGTGATCAACCCCATCTTTGGAGCGGACAAACCGGTCGGCGGTTTGGACGGGCATTGGAGCCAGGTCGGCAACCAACTTGTCGGCGTTGTGATTGCCTGGGGCTTTGCACTAGTGGGAACGCTGGTGCTCCTTAAGATCGTGGATTTGATCACCGGAGTGCGCGTGCCGGAAGAGCACGAAATCGAGGGCTTGGACATTACGCAACATGGCGAAGAGGCTTATAACCTTGAGTCGTAGGCAAGGCTGGCAAGGGAGCGTCAGGCAGGGGGCGGAGCGGAAACACCCATGATGAAAATCGAGGCAATCATTCAGCCCTCGCGGTTCGAATCGGTGAAAGATGCGCTGCGCGAAATCGGCATCGAAGGGATGACCGTGACGGAAGTGCGCGGCCACGGCCGGCAAAAGGGACACACCGAAGTGTATCGCGGACGCGAATACACCGTGGACCTGCTTCCCAAAATAAAACTGGAAATGGTGCTGCCGGACGCGCTGGTAAACCGCGCCGTGGACACAATTCTGAAGACCGCCAAGACAGGAAAGATTGGTGACGGTAAGATATTCCTATCGAGGGTTGAGGAAGCGATCCGGATTCGCAACGAGGAGCGTGGTGAAAACGCGCTCTAGCCATTCACTCTTGGCCGCCCAGCAGCCGATTTACTGACCGCAGGACGCTCAACGTGACTACCGGTGCACGCCCCAGTCCTACTCCGGGCATCCCACCCGAAAAGAACATGCATGGTTCCCCAACGCCCTTGTCCGTGCTCGGCCCGCAGGCCGAGGCTGAACGGCAACGCATCCGTCAACAATTTGAGGTCGGGACCAGTGCGCGAGAAACGTTGCGCGCGTTGTGCGAACTGGCGGACCACAACGTCCAGCAAATTTTTGGAGAACTGCTGCGCGTCCACAACCGCAATGCGCAAGGACTTTGCCTGCTGGCGCTGGGCGGCTACGGGCGGCGGATGCTCTTCCCTTACTCCGATCTCGACATTCTATTTTTGCTGGGCAACGAAAGAGTGGAGCAGGAATTGCGGCCGCTCATCTCCGAATTCTCGCGCACGTTATGGGACATCGGATTCCGTGTCAGTTCGGCAGGGCGCACTCTGGAAGAGTGCAAGCGCATCGAAGAGGACAACGCGGAGTTTCATCTGGCTTTGCTGGATCGCCGGTTCCTGGCCGGAGACGCAGCGCTCTTTGAAAAGCTCGACGCGAAAGTTTTGCCCGCGTCGGAAAAGCAGGCACGTCCTTTCCTGCTGGCGCAAATCCACCGGCTGACCAGGGAACGATTGACCCGCTACGGAAATACGATTTTTCACCTCGAGCCCAACGTGAAG
>DASQYT010000312.1:0-8300 GCA_035639075.1 Candidatus Elarobacter sp. | reverse complement strand
CTCGACGCGCCCGGTGACGCGCATCGTGCGCGTTTCATACACCAGGTTGCCAAAGCGGTCGTACGCATCGGGGAAAAGCACCACTTCATATATGCCGCGCTGGTCCTCCAGCGTGACGAACATCATGTTGCGGTAATTTTTTGTGCCGACGTGGCGGTAAGTCACCACCCATCCGCACAGCGTCACGCGCTTTCCGCGCAGCCCCGGCAGCTCGTCGCTCCAGGCTTCGCCGTTGCGCGGCAAAAAATCCAACGGGTGGCCGCTTACGCAGACTTCCAGAATTTCGCGCTCGTATTTTAATTTTTGCTCGATCGTGTACTGTGGGACAGACATTCTTGTCTGTCCGTTTTTTTCTTCCGTTACAAAGACGACGGGCAGGAATGCCTGTCCTACTCCCATTGCTACAGATGCCCTTGCGTGTGCACCTTTATCTGCCTGCAGCAAATTCCATTGCCACAGCAGTTCCGGCCGCGTCATTTTGCGCGCGCCGTCGTTCATTTCATCGTCCGTTTCATCACCCATTTCATCAAAGGCCCCGCACTTGATCAGCGATTCGATTTCATCGCGTTCTACTGGAACGCGCCGCAGAAAATCTTCGAGCGACCGAAACTCGTTGCCTTCTCCACGCGCCCGCAGAATGGCCGTGATCGTTTCCACGCGCAATCCTCGTACCTGCATCAAGCCCACGCGCAGCGCGCGTTTTCCATCTCTGCCGTCCTCTGCCGTGTACTCCATCCGCGAATGATTCACCGACGGCAGCCGCACCGCGATGCCCCAGCGCTTCGCTTCTTCGACGTACGCCGATACGTGATAAAACCCCGCTCCAGCGCTGCACATCGCCGCCAGAAATTCCGCCGTGTGATGCGTTTTCAGATACGCCATGCGATACGAAATATCCGCGTACGTTGCGGCGTGCGCTTTGCAAAAACCGAAGCCCGCGAATTTCTCCACCATCATCCAGGTTTCTTCGCGTTGCTGGCTGGTCAGCCCCATCATTCCTGCGGCTTTCAGGAATTTCCCGCGTAACCGGTTGCGGTCGCTCCGGCCGTAGAATTTTGCGGACGCCCGCCGCACAAGATCGGCTTCAGCCAGCGACATGCTCCCGAGCGTTTGCGAAATTTGCATCACCTGTTCCTGGAAAATACACACACCCAGCGTGTCGCCAAGAATTTTCTGGAGTTCCGGGTGCGCAAATGTGATTTCTTCCTCTTTGCGCAGCCGCTTCACAAATAATTCTTTCGATCCATATTCCGCAGCGCCCGGCCGGATGATCGCCAGGGCGATGGCCATTTCCTCGAGCGTCCGCGCGTTCAGCATGCGAAGCATGCCGCGCATGGCTGGCGATTCGATCTGGAAAACTCCCATGGTCCGCCCGGCCGCAATCACCTCGCACGTTGCGGGATCGTTTTCCGGTATCGCGTCAAAATCAATTTCCCGCGCGGTGGGACAGACATCCCTGTCTGTCCGCTTTCTAGGTTGTGGTTCGCGCACGGCAAGACAGGCAGGAATGCCTGTCCTACTTTTCTCTATGTTGTCCAGCGCGAGCGACATTGTGGTGAATCCACGCTGGCCAAGCAGATCCATCTTAATCAGGCCGAGCGCTTCGATGGCGTTCATATCGTATTGCGTGACGACGATCCCTTTCGTCGCGCGCTCCAGCGGCGTCAGCCGAGTTAATGGCCTAGCGGAAATCACCGTGCCGCAAGGATGAATCCCGAGATGCCGCGGTGCGTCGTCGAGACGCAACGCTACTTGCAGAATCGTTTTCCAGGGTTCGTCGTCGATCGGCAGGTCTCGGCACTCCGGCAGCGCGCGAATGGCCTGCAAAATTTCACGCACCGGCTGGTGCGGCAAGCGCTTCGAAAAACGGTCCACTTCACCCGGCGGCACGCCAAACACTTTTGCCACTTCGCGCACGGCGAGCCGCGCGTGCATGGTGACGAAGTTTGCGATCATCGCGACATGCTCTTCGCCCCAGTGTTCGTACACATAATCGAGCAACTCGTCGCGGCGCGCGCCGCAAATATCAATGTCAATGTCCGGGCAATCGCCACGCTGCTCGTTCAAAAAACGTTCGAAGTACAGCCCCCACCGCAACGGGCACACACGCGAAATTCCCAGGCAATACGTCACCATGGAACTCGCCGCCGACCCGCGCGCCACCGCGGGAATCCCGCGCCGCCGTGCCTCCTTCACGATGTCCAACACGAGCAGAAAATACGGCGACAGGCTCCACTTCTTGATGACTCCCAATTCGCGAATCAGCCGCTCATGCACTTCCGGTGTTACAGAGTGGTAGCGTTTTTGTGCACCCTCGAAGCTGACTTTTTCCAAATAGGAATCCGGAGTTTCGCCTTCCGGAACGGTACACTCGGGAAAGATCAGCTTTCCGAGTTCGAGTTGCAAGTTGCAGCGGTCGGCGATTTCCAGCGTTGCCTGCAGCAACTCCGGATGATCGGGAAAAAGTTTTTGCATTTCCGCCGCTGGCTTGAACCATGCTTCGCCGGTGGTGATTTCCGGCGGCGCCACCGTGGTCAGCAATCCTCCCGTGCGAATCGCGTTCACTGTGCGGTGATGCAAATGCTCCTCGGGCCGCAGAAAATGAACGTTGTTTGTAGCGACCAGCGGCACGCCGAATTCGCGGCCGAGGCGTTCCGCTTCGCGCAACACGCGCCCATCTCCCGGCGAGAGGCGCTGCACTTCGATGTATAAGCGGTCGCCGAAAATCTCCTTGAGCCGAGAAAAGTGATTCGTGATTCGTGACCCGGGACTCGCGGCAGGGCACAGCGCGATTACGCCGCGGCTGTGGTCCGCCAATTCCTGCAGGGTCACAGGCCGGCCATCGGTTTTCGTGGAATCATTCTTTTGCGCCAGCTTGGTCGTGCCTAAATGCCGCAGCGTGACGAGCTGGCACAAATTGCTATAGCCTTCCATGTCCGCCGCCAGCAGCGTGAGAGACGCGCTCGCCGAATTTTGCGTTTCGTTTTTAGAATTTCGAAGCGTCTTTGCCCGGAGAGTCGCAGAAGGGTCGGTCGACATGGGAAATTCGGTATCCAGCACTACACCGACAATCGCCTTTATTTTCGCTTCCTGTGCCAACTTGTAAAACTGTACCGCCGCATACAAACCGTTCGTATCCGTCAGCGCCACGGCCGGCATTTTCTGCTCGACCGCAGCCGCGACAATTTCTTCCGGCGACGCCACGCCTTGCAGAAACGAATAGTGACTATGACAATGTAAATGTACAAACACGGCTGCCCCAGCTTGGAAAGGGAAGACGGCATGCCCGCTTCTCGCAGGCATACTTTTCAATTCAAATCAGGTAGGGGAAGGGAAGGAAAACTCAGCAATTTCGTTTTTCTTTGTAGGGGCGCAGCATGCTGCGCCCCTACGTGCACAATGCTGTAGCTCGGGTCTTAGACCCGAGGCTTTTTCTCCTCATCGCGACAAGCAGGGCGTCGAGAGGACCAGGCCGTTTGGCTTGGTGGCGTAATGTTCGCGGAGCTCGAGGCCTTTGCCGTAGAAGACGGCGTTCCAGCCGTAGCGGCCGCGGACGGAATCGAGGCCGCGGTTCAAGTACCAGCGGCGGTTGGCGTTGGTGTCAAAGAGTTCGTGCTGGCGTTTGTCGGTTTCGAGGTTGTGCACGCTGACGCCGGCCAGGCGGACGGCGACGCGGCGCGTGAACAATTTTGTGAACAGATCTTTTGCGGCGGCAAGCAATTCGCGCTCGTCGTTGGTCGGTTTTGTCAATCGTACCGTCTGGTGCGCCGAAAAATGATCGACATAGCGGATGCGCAGTCCAATGGTGCGCGCCTGCTTGCCGTATTCGCGCAGGGTTGAGCCGATGCGCTCGCTGAGATACTCGATCAGGCCGCTGAGAAATTCCGTGTCGATGGTCCCGCCTTCGATGGTGGTTTCGCGGGAAACGGATTTCGGCGTTGAAGGCAGCAGCACCTCGCGGCCATCGAGGCCGCGGGCACGCTCCCAGATTTGCTGGCCGATGGCTTCGCCGAAGGCGGCCTGCAGCGCGGGCTTGGGCACCTGACGCAGTTGCCCGATGGTGGCAATGCCACGCTCGGCCAGCGCTCCCGTGTGCACATGGCCGATGCCGTGAAGTTTTTCCACGGGCAGCGGCGTCAGGAAATTTTCTTCTTCGCCGAGCGCGATCATGCGGAAGCCGTGCGGGCGTTGCATCCGCGAAGCGATGGAGGCAACCACTTTGGTGCGCGCCGCGCCAATGGAAACGTTCAAGCCAGTGCGAGCGAATATTTCCGACTGCAAACGCCGCAGCGTGGCTTCGTAATCGGGGTAGAGGCGCTCGGTGCCGGCAAAGTCGAGGTAAAAATCGTCCAGTGCGGCGGTTTCCACCGCGGGTGTGTAGGTTTCGAGGATGCGGCGCACGCGCTCCGCAAAATCGGCGTAGTGCTCGTACTGCCCAGGAACGACGATGGCTTGCGGGCAGACGCGCAGCGCTTCGCGGAAGCCCATCGCCGTTTTCACGCCGAGGAACTTTGCTTCGTAGCTCGCCGAAGCCACACAGCCGCGCCCTACCAGCACGGGCTTGCCGCGCAGCTTGGGATTCAGCACTTGCTCGACAGAGGCGAAAAAGGCGTCAACATCCACGTGAACAATGTTGGGAATGCGCACGCTGTAGCTCGGGCCTTTAGGGCCGAGGTTTTTCTCCTCGCGGGTTCTGCACGTTCCCAGCCAGGCCCAGGCGGACCACGGATTTTTCTCCACCGCGGTTTCCGTCCGCGGCGTTTCGGATGAACCAGCAATAGCAGCAGAATCCTCAGGGCTAAAGCCCTGAGCTACATCGCCCTGAGCTACAGCTTTTTCGCCTGTGTCACTGTAGCTCGGGCCTTCAGGCCCGAGGTTTCTCTCCTCGGAAGTTTCCAGGCCTTCCCGCAGGGCCTCAATGGGTGGAGCAATGACAACGTTCTCGATAAGGGCTTCCATAACGGCTCCTGGTAACTATGACCGCACAACGGTCGCAGCAGGGAAGCGGGACGCCTATACTGTATCGAGCGTTGCAGACCGAACGGAGCGCGCTTTTTGCGTCTCGGATGGGTCTTCCGGGATCGAGGGATCACTCTTTCGAGTCGACCCCTCACCCCGCTTACGGCTCGGAACTTTCAACGGGCGGCGTCCGACTCGTGAGAGCCTAATCGGCAATGGAGATGGCGCACCACCCGTTTCCCGTTTCCTCTACCGCCCCGCACTATAGGCGAATAAAAAGCGAAAGTCAAGATTATTCGCGATTATCCAACGCAATGCGCGGAGACGTTTTCCATCCTGCATGACTACCAATGTAGGACACAGCGAAGCCCAATGGGAGCCTAGACAACGCAGCCACGTTTAAATGGAATCATAGAGAACACTGCTATGAGAATCGCCCTCGCTTTCCTTCTGGTCGTGTTGCCACAAGCGTCGGAATCGGAGAGACACCGACTTGATCTGGAACCATTGCTACAGGACCCTGCGGCCCTGCAAAGGCTGACAGTGGTCTACCTACCGCCAAGCCAGAAGGGATGGATTCAACAGTTCATCGTACGCGGCGATGGCTCACTAATTCTGCAGGCGCACCCAGACCGACCAATGGCTATCACCAACATTCCCACTTGTAGGGCCAAAGTAGGTCAAGAGGTGGTGAAGGACCTAGTGCGATTGATTATCCAGAGACATTTCTTCGAGTTGCCCGAGAAACAGTTCATCTTCATATACGCCGCACAAAGCGATGAGCAATTGGAATTGCACACCATCGTAATTAATGACGGCTTAGGGAAGACGAGTAGGACGTTTGGCGTCGGCAAATACGCAGGAAAAGAGGAGAAAATACCTCCTGATTTTTCGGCGATTGAAGACGAGCTAAAGAGACTCAAGGATTCGGCTTTTCCGCCCGACGGCAAGCCCTGCCATTTCGCCCCGGCCATCAAGTTTTGAGAGGTAACAACCCAAAAGCAGATCCCTTGCTTTGCTCGGGATGACAGTAAACGGACTTTGCAGCAACCTGTTAGAACACGCGGCCTAGCTGGAAGAACCATTTGCGATGGCCGGAGTCGCCGACGCTGCCGCCGATAAAGAATGGGCCGATGGCTGTTTCGGCCAGGAAGCCTGCGGCAACGTCGTCGGGGAGGTCGCTGCCGGTGGTCACACCGTACATTTTTCCGATCTCGTAGGCTCCGACGGCGTAAACCTTCTTGCCCAGAAATGGAGGAAGGATCAGCAAATCACGCAAAAATCCGGCACGAACTAAATAATACTGATTGCCATGAAACTCGTTCTGGCCATAGGCGCCAAGGCGCTCCGGGCCACCGAGAAAAAATTGAGGAACTCCGGTGCTCGTGTTGCCGAAGGTGGTGCCGCCTTCACTCTCAAGAAAAAGCGACGCGCGCCGCGCGATGGGCTGGAAAAATCCCAATTTCAAGTCCATCGAAGGAAACGCACCATTGGCACCGGGGTTTTGGTCGAACCAGCGAAAATTGGTCTCCGCGCTGAAGCCACGGCGGGGAATCACGGGATCGTCGGTGTGATCGAGGAGGTAGCGCAAGCGCGCTTGCCCCACGCGGCCGGCCACGGAAGGAATTTCCGGCGAGCCAAGCCGCAGCTTGGTATTCAGCGAACCAATCTGGTAGCCGACGCGCAATTCGCTGAAGCGTCCGAAGCTGTACCCCACATCGCCGCCAACATTGATGCGATAGATGCGGTAGTCCGCCAGCGGATCGTTCTTAGCGTAAATCGGAAACGTGGTGTCGCTGGCGTCCGCGTGCGGCGCAAAAAACCAGCGGCTCTCCGCGCGAAACGGCCGAAACAATTCCGTCTGGATGCCGTAGGTATTTCCGAGCAGCACGTCGGTCCGCCATTCGGAGCGGAAGCCGGCCACGTCCATGAACGTGAAGCGCGTTCCCGCCGTGAAATCCACGTTGCCACTTTGTGAGCCGTCCACTTCGAAGGCCGTCTGAAACATAGGCGGCGCATAGTTTTTCTCCACGACATCAACGAGCAGCCCGGTCTGGCCGTTTTTTTCGATGAGCCGGTAGCCCGCGGAATCGTAGCGCCCGACTCCAGTGAGCCGCGTCAGCACTTGGTCAAGCTTTTCGGGATTGACCGGCTTGCCCTGGAATCGCTTCACGTAGCGGGTGACATCCGTCGCTTCGTGCGCGTTAGTGCCTTCGACTTCGATGAATCGCGGCTTGGGAACATCGCTGCGCTTCCGCGATTCGCGCGCTTGCTGATGCTCCTGCCAATCCGCATCGTCGAGAGCAAACGCTTCGAGCAAGCGCGCGCGCGCATGGGCGGCTTCGTAGCCGCGCTTCATGATCTGCGCGCTCTTCGCGTAATCCACCGTGTTGTATTCGGAGAGCGGCACGGAAACGACGGCATCCGCCTGTGCCAGGCCGCGCAGCTCGTTCTTTTCCAGCACCACGCGCACGGAATGATTCAGCACGCTGAACACGGACTGGATGTCTTTTGCGTCGACGGGTGCAGGTTCCAGGTGCACGGCAATGACGATCTCCGCGCCCATCTGCCGCACGACGTCGGTCGGCAGGTTATCCAGAAGGCCGCCGTCTACATAGACAGCCTTCCCATCGCGAACCGGCGAAAACGCTCCCGGAATCGACATCGTCGCGCGCAACGCCACCGCGAGCGAGCCATCCTTGAAAACGTGTGACTTCCCGCTAACCAGATCCGTGGCAACGCAACGGAAGGGAGTGGGGAGCGCGTCGAATGAAGGCACTTCGTCGTACGGCAGAGTCGTGCGATCGATAATCAAACCGATTTGGTGCCCCGCGTTGAGTCCTGCGGGCAGGCGTAAGCCGCCGTGCAAACCAAAAATGAGCGAATTGGGGTAGGCACGCTGATCTTCTTTTCTGCGGAAGGCGAGGTCTTCATAAGGAGTGCGGTCGCCCAGAATTTTCCGCCAGTCTATGCCATCAATGAGAGTTTTCAATTCGTCGGGGCTCATTCCCGTGGCATAAAACCCGCCAACAAGTCCGCCCATGCTGGTCCCGGCAACGTAGTCGACGGGGATGTGGTGTTCGTCGAACCACCTCAGCACACCGATGTGCGCCAGGCCCATGGCGCCGCCGCCTTCCAGAGCCACGCCGATTTTCGGGCGCACGCGTGGCGCGGCATTCTGCTGCGCACGCGCTGTGCCGGGCCACAGAAGGAACAAAAGAATGAAAACAATTCGGCGCATGCAGACCTCCGCGTGGTCGTCAAAATCGTTCAATTCGTAAATCGATTACGAGTTTGGCGTAGCGTAGAGATTCCAGCAAGCGCGAAAAGAGGCTTCAGGA
>DASQYT010000311.1:0-2823 GCA_035639075.1 Candidatus Elarobacter sp. | reverse complement strand
AGCGGCGGGGGCGAGCTGGATCTCCGTGCACCAGGAAGCGTGCGTACACCTTTATCGCACGCTGCAGCTTATCGAGTCGCATGGATGCAAGCCGGCGGTGGTCCTGAATCCTGCTACGCCTGTACACATGGTGGATGAAGTGTTGGACATGGTGCATCACGTTCTGATCATGTCTGTGAATCCGGGATTCGGCGCGCAAAAATTTATTCCTGGCGCGCTCCACAAGATTAAGACTCTTGCCGAAGTTCGTGAATCGCTGGGGCTATCTTTCCGGATCGAAATCGATGGTGGCGTGGCGCTCGATACTGTGGGCGACATTGTGCGCGCCGGGGCAGAGCTGCTGGTTGCGGGAAACGCCGTGTTCGGCAAAGGCGACATTCGAGAAAACGCGAGAAAGCTACTGGAAGCAGCACGCACCGCCACCCTTACCCGCGCTTGACCCAACACTTCAAGCCAGTTTTCGTCTATAGCTATGGCTCATGAAGCAGTCAACCAGCAGCCACGCGAGGGGCTTTCGTTTGATTACCGACGGCCCGCGGCTGGAAAACCCGATTCTAGGCGACGGTGACTTCGGGGCTGAGGTAGACGTCCTGGATGGTGTTGAGGAGCTGGACGCCTTCCTTCATGGGGCGCTGGAAGGCTTTGCGGCCGGAGATGAGGCCAGTGCCGCCGGCGCGCTTGTTGATGACAGCAGTAGCGACGGCTTCCTCGAAATCGTTTGCGCCGGAAGCGCCGCCGCTGTTAATCAGGCCAGCGCGACCCATGTAGCAATTGGCGACCTGATAGCGCGTCAAATCGATGGGATGATCGCTGCAGAGGTCGGTGTAAATACGCTTGTCAAACTTGCCGTAGCTGGAATCGCCTATGTTGAGAGCTTGGTAGCCGCCGTTATTTTCCGGAAGCTTTTGCTTGATGATGTCCGCCTCGATGGTCACGCCGAGATGGTTGGCCTGGCCGGTGAGGTCTGCGGATAGGTGATAGTCCTTGTCCTTCTTAAAAGCATTGTTGCGCAGATAGCACCAAAGAACCGTGGCCATGCCGAGTTGATGGGCGTGAGCGAAAGCCTGGCTGATCTCGACGATCTGGCGCGTGCTTTGGTCGGAACCGAAATAGATGGTGGCGCCGACGGCTGCAGCGCCCATGTCATAGGCTTGCTGAACGGTACCGAAGAGCACCTGGTCAAAGCGATTGGGGTAGGTGAGCAGTTCATTGTGATTCATTTTCACGATGAACGGGATTTTGTGAGCGTACTTGCGCGCGACGGAGCCGAGAACGCCGAACGTGGACGCGACGGCGTTACAGCCGCCTTCAATGGCCAGCTTGACGATGTTGCCGCCGTCGAAGTAATCGGGGTTTTTGGCGAAGCTCGCGCCGCCGGAGTGCTCGATGCCCTGGTCCACGGGAAGAATTGAAAGATAGCCCGTGCCGCTGAGGCGCCCGTGGCCGAACATGCGCTGGAGATTTGTGAGCACGCGTACGTTGCGATCGGACTCAGCGTAAACCCGATCGATAAAATCCGGGCCCGGGAGATGCAAGCGCTCCTTGGCGATTTTTGGTGATTTGAATCCCAGCAGTGAATCGGCTTTTGCGCCGAGGTAGGTTTCAATTTTTCCAGTGATTGCAGTGGTTGCCATCTCTTTTCCTCGTTTTCCCGCGTGCCCGCCACAGCGGACAGCTATTCTCGAATGCCTCTTGAAAGAATTCCGCCGGCAGCCGCATCCACCAGCCACAGCAGCCTGCCGTTCCTTGGATTGATCAATTGCGCCGGCAATTGCTCCGGTTCGTACGGTCCTTCCAGCACAGCTTTCAGCGCCAGCGATTTATCCGTGCCAGCGACCATGAAAATCACCAGTGCCGCGTTGTTCACAGCAGGCGCCGTCAGGGTAACGCGCTCGGCGAAAAGCTTGCCGACCCAGTTACGCACCACTAGCCCACCATTATCGCGCAAAGCTTTCGTTCCGGGAAAGAGCGAAAGCGTGTGACCGTCGTTCCCCATGCCGAGAAGCACAAGGTCAAACCGGGGAGCATCGCTGGAGGCCAGACGGAAGTGGGAACGCAAGACCTGTTCGTACTCGCGGGCGGCTTGCTCGGTGTCTGGGTTCTCAGCCTTGATGCGATGCACTTGTTCCGGCTTCAGCGGTGCTTTGGAGATCAGGGTCTCCGTCGCCATCCGAAAATTGCTATCGGGATGGGTCGGTTCCACTTGGCGCTCATCGCCGAAAAACAACTGCATTTTGTCCCAAGGAAGTTGCCCGCGGAGTGGATCGCTGACGAGCAGTGCATACAAAGCTTTTGGCGTGGAGCCGCCAGCGAGGCAAATGCTGAAAGAACCACTCGCCTTCGCCGCGGCGTTCGCAGATTTGATGAATTCTTCCGCGGCACGCTTGGCGATTCTTGCGGCATCTTGCAGGATTCGTGCGTCGGCGTTTGCGCGATCGTCGGTCATGCGACGCCCGCCTTTGCAGGGATTCCCATTTCTCGATCCAAACGCGCGGCTCTCACGTAATGATTCCGGCTCTGTCCGGCAAGGCGGTGCGGCCGCGCTTGTCGACTTCCTCTTCGCCCGGCCGGCGCCATGAGCGACCATCCTTCTCGAGCAATTCTTCGGCTTCGATGGGCCCCCAAGAACCGGCCGCATAATTGGGGAATCCACGCGGGGGCAGAGCATGCCACACGTCTAGTATGGGCTGAATCACGCTCCAGCCGGCTTCGACCATGTCTGCGCGTTGAAAGAGCGTGGCATCGCCGGCCATGCAATCGCGCAGGAGACGCTCGTAGCCGGTGCTGTGTTCGGCGCCGAAATAGGTGCAGTAGTCGAAGTCC
>DASQYT010000310.1:0-14963 GCA_035639075.1 Candidatus Elarobacter sp. | reverse complement strand
ATCCTTGACCGCCACGGTAAAGGGGAATGCCCCGGCGACTGTCGGAGTGCCAGAAAGAGTGCCAGACGAAGACAGGCTCAGGCCAGTAGGAAGCGTACCGCTCGAAACCGACCACGAATAAGGCGACGTTCCTCCTGAGGCGTTGAGCGTTGCGATGTACGCGCTGCCAACCGTCCCGCCGGGCAACTGCGAACTCGTGACTTGCAAAGGCGGAACGCTCACGACGTTAATACTAAGACTGGCGGAGGCGGAACCACTGGCAGCATCCTTGACCGCCACAGTAAAGGGGAATGCCCCGGCGACCGTCGGAGTGCCAGAAAGAGTGCCAGACGAAGACAGGCTCAGGCCAGTAGGAAGTGTACCGCTCGATAGCGACCATGAATAGGGCGACGTTCCTCCTGAGGCGTTGAGCGTTGCGATGTACGCGCTGCCAACCGTCCCGCCGGGCAACTGCGAACTCGTGACTTGCAAAGGCGGAACGCTCACGACGTTAATACTGAGATTTGCGGAGGCCGAACCACTGGCAGCATCCTTGACCGCCACAGTAAAGGGGAATGCCCCGGCGACCGTCGGAGTGCCAGAAAGAGTGCCAGACGAAGACAGGCTCAGGCCAGTAGGAAGTGTACCGCTCGAAACCGACCATGAATAAGGTGAGGTTCCACCTGAGGCGCTGAGCGTTGCGCTGTAAGTAGTACCAGCCGTCCCGCCGGACAACTGCGAACTTGTGACTTGCAAGGGAGGAATGGAGGCATTCACCGTCAGGATGGCGGCACTGCTGGTAACACTACCGGCTGAGTTGCTGACTACCACGGTGAATTGCTCGCCATTGTCCGAGCTACTGGTTGCTGGTGTCGTGTAAGCGGAGGAACTTGCGCCATTGACGGCGATGCCGTTTTTCTTCCATTGATAACTCAGAGGGGCGGTGCCCGTAGCTGACACCGAGAAGGTGGCCGTCTGTCCGGCAGTTACGGATTGGCTGCCAGGCTGGGATGTAACCGAAGGGGCCGTGGTAACTGAGCCAGTGGTGCTAGACGCTAGCCCGGAACAACCCGTGGAAAAGATCCCAAGTAGGATTACTAAAAAAACTAAACTCACGACTAAGCTCAAGCGATTCATGCACTGTCTCTTTCAAGAAAGTTGCCCGGCGCGACACTTATTGGCAAAGAGCAGAAAGAGTGGCGGGAGAAGAGTTCTCCCATCAGCCTGTGTCGGGACACTCAGCCGGGGGCCTAATAAGACGATAGGTGGAAGAACTGCAGGCAGACAACTGCTCGCAAGGCCAGAAAACGGGCTGTGAGCCTTTGTCCATCTAGGGCTGTCAGCCTAAGTCTTACAGAGTCAAGATGTTGCGAGGAGTTTGTGGAAGAGCAACGAGATTGCGTTCTGGATCTCTGGATCTACGGACCAAGCCGGAGGTATCTAGGCGGTCGCTCTCGCCGAAGCGCCAGAATCCAGCGAGGAGATAAGGTGCTGGGTCAAAGCCTCAATAGGACGACCGAAGCTATAGTATTCGAAGCCAAGGTCCAACATCGCGCCTGGATTGAGCAGGTTTCGACCATCAATCACCAGTGGTCGGCCCATTATGCCGTAGATACGCGCCCAATCCAGCTGACGGAACTCATGCCATTCGGTGAGGATTAGCAGTGCGTCCGCACCGTCAGCTACTTCGTAAGGCTCTCGAGAATAGTGAACGTGCGGGAGTATTGCAGAAGTCCTGTCCATGGCCTCCTGATCGTACGCGCGCACCTGGGCCCCCTCAGCCAGCAATCGGCGAATGATCTCAAGCGAGGGCGCAAACCGGATGTCGTCGGTATTAGCCTTGAAGGCCAGACCTAGCACGCCTATTTGCTTATCCTTTACGACCCAAAGCGACTGTCGGATTTTCTCCAGGAACAGATCGATTCTGCGCTTATTCACCCGCTCGGCCTCTTTCAACATGCCCGAGTCCACTCCTGAGCGTTCCGCCAACCGGATAAAAGCCTGGACATCTTTGGGCAAACAAAAGCCGCCGAATCCGAGTCCCGCTTCCAGGAATTTTGGTCCGATGCGCGGATCCAAACCCATGGCGTGAGTGACTTCTTGAATGTTGGCGCCTACTTTTTCACACATGTCAGCAATCATGTTGGCGTACGAAATCTTCATGGCCAAGAAGGAGTTTGAAGCATGCTTGATGAGTTCGGCGCTGTTGATCGTAGTGACCACCAACGCCGGCGATTGCGTCGAGGGACACCCGCTCAAGTGCACGGGGCAGTGGAAGCGTCGCTCCAGGATCGGACGGTAAATCTCCCGCAGTTGCTTTTCCGAGGTTTCATCTTCCACGCCAATAACCACGCGGTCCGGGTGAAGAAAATCCTCCACAGCCGTGCCTTCGCGCAGAAACTCGGGGTTGGAGGCTACGCGAAACTCCACACCAGCATTCCGGCGATACACTTCCAGGGTGCGCTTTAACTGTTGTCCCGTTTGCGCGGGCACCGTGCTCTTTTCCACAATCAACTTCGACTCGCACGCTTCAGCGGCGATCAAGCGCGCTACATTGTCAATCGCCGAGAGATCGGCTTCGCCCGTCTCCAACGGCGGCGTACCGACACAAATAAAGATGGCTTCTCCCTCTCGCACGGCTTCTCCGGCGTCACTGGTGAAGGAGAGCTTCTGAGCGCGGCGATTCTCAGCGAGCATCGTATCTAGATGCGGTTCATAGATGGGCACCACGCCAGATTTCAGCGCAGCGATGCGTTCGGGATCATTATCCGTGCAGAAGACTTGATGGCCGGCCTCCGCGAGACCAGTTCCCGTCACCAACCCCACATATCCGCAACCGATTACAGAAATTCGCAATTTGGACCTCCCACTCCTCTTCGGCAGACTTCCATGCGTGTTTCAGACCAAGGGTTGAGCAATTGCCAATCGGTGGAAGAAAGCAGCCTTCCCTTGCAAGAAAACCCTATTGAAAGCGATTCTCCCGCCATAACCTAGACTCCCACGCAATCTCCAGCAAGACTGACCCTTATCAGGCTCTGCTTATCGGCTGTTCCCACGTTGACCGTACGCAAAGCGGACCCGCGCCACAATAGGGTTCACACCGCAAATCAGGAGCCGGTGAACGCCTTAGAGATGGGTTGGGTCAATGTCACGGGCAAACATAGCTGCGGCCATGCTTGAACTGAAAGAGGTGGTCAACTCCGAAAGCGTTCCTTCGGGCTGAGAAGTCGTTTCCCAGCAACGTAGGCGAAGAGCGGCAAATCAAGAAGTCCGGGAAGTGGGTCGTCCCAGGAAAAGATGGCAGACTCCCGCGGCCCGCGGATGGATCGCAGGTATTCGCGCAGTGAAAGCCGGCCTCTCAAGATTTCCTCGATGGCCATCCTGAGGTCGGCGATCAGGTGCACCCAGCGTTCTCCTTCTCGTCCCCGCAAATGGGGAACGGGTTCGCCCCGGACAAGCAGCCAAAGGAGGTAGGGGAAATCGACGCCCGCACGGCTGGAGAGTGTGTGCCAGCCCCAAACGCGCGGATTAATGTCGAGAACGCCGAGTTGACCATTCCGGGGATCTCTTTTGAACTCTACTTCTGCAAGGCCCGTGAATCGCGTCGCAGCTAGCAGGCGCTCTGCCGGTTCAACAATTTCCGGTGCGTCAATCGTCTCAACGTAAGTGCTGAATTGGCCAAAGTCCCTGGGAAATTGACGCGTGCGCCGCGCCACGACCGAAGCCAGCGAGTGTCCGTCTTTACAAAGAGCCGCATAAGAGAACTGCGCTTCCCCTCCGCCCGGAACCATCTCTTGGATAATCAGGCTTTCCGCTGAGAGTAAAGCGCTAGCCTCGTCATAACGTTTGAGCAGCGATTCGCGATCCTCGGCACGCCAGGCTTTAGGAATGGAAAGATTACATGGTCGCAAACGTAAGGCGGGTTTGAGAATGACCGGAAATGGAAAATCAGTTGTTGCAAGTTCTTCGCGGGTCGAGGGGCAAAAGGTCCAGGGTTGGTGAACCTGGACCCTCTCGGCAAGCTGATAAAGAAGCCGTTTATCACATGCCCAGCGCAACGTTTCCCATGGCGGGACCGTCACCTGATAACGGCTCGAAAGCGCTTGATGATGGTTAGATACCAATCCAACGGAATGGTCGTCTGTTGGAATTAGTACCCATCCCTTCAAATCATGGGCGGCGCACAGTCTTAGAAGGTAATTAATTTTTTCCTGGTCGTCACAGACAGGCCATGGCAGTCTGCGGCGAACATACCTTGAGGCACTTGCTACAAGATGACCACCCTGATTGATAAGCCAGACCGGAATCCCCCGTCGACCCAGACTTCGAACCACACCGAGTGCTCGATAGTCCGCGCCCATCACTAAGGCCCCGCGGCCACTCGGGGTGAATGTCACATCGTGCGTTGAGCTTTCGATCCCGTTTGGAATTGTGGCCGTGGCCGCCATGATTCATGAACTACGTTTCGAATTACGGTTTCCCAGGATCCCACGCGTCACGGTAAGGGAAGCAAATTCCGCTCCGGCCACAAATCGCATGAGGGGACCAAAACTCCAAGCCGCGGGTGCACCAAGGAAGTGGAGACCTGGGATTGAAGTTTGGAATCCAGAATCAAGCTGCGGGTAACCGTTTATGCGCCGCATCGATTCCAGCATTCGTCCGCTAAGGAATGGATAGCGTGAGACGTCCACGCGATACCCGGTCGCGAGCAGCACATGGTCGACGCGCCGTTCAGTGCCGTCACTCAATTTAAGAACGACCTGCTCCGCGACTGGAGAAGCAGAAACAACGGATGTGCCTGTGCTGATCCGGATCGGCGCGCAACGTGGGTTCAACCACGCGGCGCCCGCGGCACGAATAGCGCGCTTTCCCCACCGATCTTGCAACGAGCGTGGTAGCCGCCGGAAAACATTAGGCCTTGCCACTATGTGACTAAGCCCCGCTTGGCCCACATCGGGAGGCGCATACAGGAGCCGAGCGACCGGCCGAAATGTGTGAAACCACTTTTGGCGCCACAGCCAGCGCACGAAAGGAGCACGAACCAGCACTTCTATTTCAGCTCCCGTCTCATTCAATAATGCCGCAGACTCCAGAGCACTCTGTCCCCCTCCGATCACGGCAACTCTCTTCCCTGCGAAGCGGCTGAGGTCGCAGTGTTCGCAGGCGTGCGAAGCCAACGTGAACGGAAGATGGCTGAACTCAGGCGGATGCCATGCGAATGGCACAATTCCAGCCGCGACGATCACCCTTCGCGCTTTCCAGGATTCCCCGTCTTCCAGAGTCAGTTGGAAACCAGTTCCGTTCTTCTCCACGAGACTAACTTTCCTGCAATCCAAGTCCGGCACGGCCTGCGATTGGAACCAGCGTCCATAGTCCGTGAAGCGATAGAGCGGCAACGGAGCGGTGATCTGTTTTCCACTCTTCTTTTGATAGGCTTGCAGTGTCAGAGATCGAGAAGGATCGGAAAGATGCGATCCCGCCAATGGAGACCGAAGCAGCATCCCCTTCGGCATGTGCCTTTCCCAAAAAGACATTGGCTCGCCGAAAACGCGAATGTCCAAGCCATTGGCGGCTCGAAGATGAGCGGCCGCAGACAAGCCATAAGGGCCGGCCCCTACAATTGCTACGTCACATTTCGCCATGTTCTTTCATTCAGTCCGAGATAGATTTACCACTTCATCTTCAAATTTTAGACTAGGGCTAGGGTGCACTCTCTGGGCTTCCTTGGTTCGAGAGAACCAAGCAGCAAGATCATGCAAGGCAATTTACCTACCAGCAAGTTTGGGGACAAGCAGGTGTCCGACTGAATTGCGTATCGGGAAAATGCTGAACAAGAATCAAGCATCGGGGCTTGCTTGATCTGCCGTGTAATCGCAATTCAATTTGCCGACCCGGGCAACGGCTCCTTTGGCCAGCTGACAGCCCGACGTTGAAACTGTAATCCGATTCCAAACCGTCCGTCGGGCAGCCGTTGACAATAGACAACTCGCGCAACAGTTCGCAGATCACCCACAATTGAGCTGACCAGTAGTCGTTCATTCAATTCTTTGGCGCGTTGACTCAGAACGCGTATTCCAAGCGAGCAAACGTTTTCCGTAGTGGTTCGTTCAGCGGCGGAAGGGTTCTGAGGGCTGGATACCTCAACTGGAACAGCCAGCCGAATCCGCTTTTCAAGTCGTCCTGATCCCGCGGGCATTTGCGTTATCACCTTGTGAGCTGGTTTCTGTCAGTCAGCGCCGGGCTGGGCGACGCCGAGGCGCTAAGGGAACTAACAAGAAGTCCAGCTACGATGGATCTCCAGAAATCAGAAGCCTATTGGCTACGGGAACTGATCTCCGTTTCGAAACAGGACGCTAATCGTTGTCGTTTCTGTTCATACATTGCCTGGTCTGCTTTCATCATCAGGTCTGCGATCGACGCTGGGCTGTCCGGATCAAACCGCGCGACGCCCATGCTAAGAGATATCGAGTAGCGAGACTGCTTGGCGCTGATGGATTTCAATAACTCGAAGAGACGAGCTCTGATCGTGGCCTCGCAGTGCCCGGCTGCCTCAACCGCAAGAACAGCGAACTCGTCTCCCCCCAGACGAGCGACAACATCCGAGTCGCGAAATGTTTCTTCCAAAACTTCAGCCGTGCGCTCCAACGCGCAGTCGCCCTCCAAATGGCCTAGCGTGTCGTTGATCTGTTTCAGGTGGTCCACGTCCATCATAAAGAGCAACATTCCACGACCAGATCGGCGCGCAAGTTTCAATTGGCGTTCTGCCAAGGCCATAAAACCACGGCGGTTATACAAGCCTGTGAGCTCGTCCGTAAGGGCAAGATTACCGAGCTCCGCTTGAAGCGTGTACTGCTTCGCGGCACAGCGGACCGCGCGTATCAATAGCTCACTTACCTGCTGACTTCGAGCGTCACCAAGCGACGTGCCGCCAGCTTTTGTCCGTACGTCCTGCAGCAGGCTGGCGAGCTCTCGATTTGCTTCGGAAAGCAAAGTATGGAAAACGTCATCAACCGCTCTGTTTCTCTTGCCAGATAACGAGCCCGGAACTCTACGCCGAAACAATGATTCAGAATCAACCGCTACGTTCAGGATCGCGACGTCTGACGCATCGTTTTCATTTTTGACGTTCGACCGCTTACGCGGGGAACCGCTGAACCTAAATCTATTCGATCCCATTGGCATTTGCGCGTGTCCTCGAACTAGGGACGGTCCTCCCTTGCAATGTCGAGCTGTTCTCATACTGTCCCTTGCAACTGCGGCGCTGGGGCGCCAGTACAACCTCCAATGCTTTGAGTTCGGCCCGCCTCCGTGTCAGTGCAGTTCGGTATTTGGGGTGATCGAGGTGGGGGCCCTGTCCATGGAGGCGGCCCGCTCTCTTCACTGCACCATAGCCTGTCGCCAAATTAACTCAATCCGGTGAACTATGCATTCGAAGTGAGGATAATGACTGAGACATTACAGAGGCTTAACCTGAGACGCAGCCGTCAGGCCTGGATCAAGCCATTGCGGATAGCGTAGCGAACCAGACTCGCTGTCTCGTGGATGTCCAGCTTCTTCATGAGCCTCGCTCGGTGCGATTCGGCAGTTTTTACACTGATGCCCAAGTGTACAGCGATGTCCTTCGTCGACTTGCCTTCCCCAACTAATTGAAGTACCTGGCGCTCGCGCCCCGAAAGAGGGTCAGTCGTGACATATGTTTTGGATAGATAGGCATCAACGACAGCTCGCGATATGTTCGGACTGAGATATACGGATCCGCGACAGACTTCTTGAATCGCGTGCACGAGATCGGCCCCCGCCTGGCTTTTCAGGACATATCCTCTCACTCCGGCACGCAGCGACTCGGTGACATATTGATCCTCCGAATGCTGCGTCAGCAGTATCACCTTGGTCTTAGGAGATGATTTTTTCAATTCGCGAGCGGCATCGACGCCATTCAAGACCGGCATGCTGATGTCAATGATGGCCACGTCAGGCTGCGTAGTCTGTACCGAGCGCAAAGCTTCCTGTCCATCCGAGGCTTCGCACACAACCTGAAATCCCTGTTTTTCCAGTAATGCCCTCAGTCCTTGTCGGATGAGGGCATGATCATCAGCGAGCAATACGCGCGTGGGCATTGTACCGCAGGCAGGTTAAGGAGTTTCGGCACCCCAAGGCAATCGGGTCGTTCCCCTTATTTTTCTGAGGTAAACACCTGATTAGCTTGGAGTTCCATTTGGGGAACGGCCTTTCCCAGCTATTCCTTATCGCACTGAAACCCCAGAACTTCCAAGACCTTCGGAAATGGGCGCTCGAATGACCCATTTCAAGGGTTATGACCACCTTCAAGAATTAAGAATGAAGTTGCGATGTACAATTGTGTCGTTGCACGGAGAGACTCAGTTTGTTCGAAAGCTTCAGTAGAGTCTGGGCCATGCTTTCGCCGTAGAAGAGGCGCGCGCATGAACAGTGTCGAGAGGCTCTTGGAAAGATGAACCTTGAACGCCGGAATCTGCAAAGAGAGACACCTGAAAGACTCTCCTACATCCAGTTCGAGCCGGAGGGCGGGGGAATCGTGTTGAACGCCTCCGAACAGGGTCTCGCTTTTCATGCCGCGAATGCGGTGCGTCAGCCCGGCCCAATTCGTCTGTCTATTTCACCCAATCCCACGCAGCGGCTCGAGCTCGCCGCTGAAATTGCTTGGATGGATGACGCGAAAAAGTTCGGAGGTCTGCGCTTCACGGAAGTCACCGCGGAGGCGAAGAATGGAATTCGTCAATGGCTGGCAGAAACAGCCGAATCAGTGACTCCGGATACTGCAGGTGCGTCGTATGCCTCAAAGGATGAAATTGATCTTCGCCCGGTAGCATGGAAAAGCACACCCAACCGACCACGGATAGTTTCGAGTCTGGAAGGTGCCAGACGCCCTCTCGCGACGCATGCCCCAGTATCAGCGCCTCGATTTTCGAATATCCCGCCGACCGCGCGCCTGTCAGCGCCATTCTCGCAGAGAAGTCAGACGCCTTCTTCTCTCGCGCCGCTGGTTCGCGGTGTCGCACTGGGGATTCTCTTTTTTGCCCTCGTTTTCGCGGCCTTCTTGTTCTTGGGAAATGTTCGTCAGGGCGTAGGGAGCTCGCTCATCCGTTTTGGAGAGAAACTCAAGAGCGATTCGGATGCACCAACGGAAGCCTCTTCATCGTCACATGTTCAGACCTCGGATCCTAGCCCCGACTCTGGAGGCCCTCTGCCTATCCCAGACCTAACTCGAGAGGCTTCCTCAACGGAGACGCCGGATGAATCCCGCCCTGCATCATCTGCCGCGTCAGCCACTGAAGCAGGAAATCCTACGGACACTCGCAAGATCGATCTTCCGGTTTCCCGATTACATTCTCCGGACACGCATTCGAGGAGTGATCGCAGCGCCCTTGCACAACAGCTGTGGTCTGCAGTAGAGGCTGGGGATAGTTCTGCGGAGGCTGCCCTTGCTCAGCTATATCTGACGGGCGACGGCGTTCCAAGGAGTTGTGAACAAGCGCGGGTCCTATTGCGGGCAGCGTCGAAAAAAGGCAACGCCGCGGCCGGACAGCAGCTGCGAAAGCTCAACAATAGCGCTTGCCGATAAACGCGAGCATTGCGGGGATATCGGGGTCTAGGGTTTCATTGAAGCGCAAACCGTCTCCACCGGACCGACACACCGGTCCGAGCCTTTAACTTTAAGGCTCCACTAATCTCCGGCGGACTGCGTAGCGCACAAGACTCGCGGTTTCGTGGATATCCAGTTTTTGCATAAGTCTCATGCGGTGTGATTCGGCCGTTTTTACGCTGATACCCAGGAGTGAAGCAGCATCTTTTGTGGATTTTCCTTCCGCAATCAGCTGTAACACCTGTCGCTCGCGCACCGTCAAAGGATCGACAGGCCTATCCGATTTGGACCGATAGGCTTCGACCACTGCGCGTGAAATCCCCGGGCTTAGATAGAACTCTCCTCTGGAAACCTGCTGAATTGCGTGAATCAGATCGCTCGCGACTTGATTTTTCAGCACGTATCCTTTCACGCCGGCTTCCAGCGCTTCATAGATGTACTGATCCTCTTCATGCTGCGTCAGAAGGATGGCTTTCGTTTTTGCACAGCACCGGCTCAATTCGCGAGCCGCAACTATGCCGTTGAGCGTAGGCATGCTGATATCCAGGACTGCTATATCCGGGTGGTGCGTTTCCGATAAACGGACTGCATCTTGTCCATCGGACGCTTCCGCCACGACTTGAAATTTCTCACGTTCCAGCAATGATCTTAGACCTTGGCGCACCAGCACGTGGTCATCTGCGAGTACGATTCGAATTGGCATGGCTATCCTCCAATGGAAGTCGAATGGAAAGCTCGGTTCCGTGGCCCGGGCGGGATTCGATTTGCAGTGTTCCGCCAATCGCGCTAACACGCTCTTGCATGGCAACTAGGCCTAGTCCATTTCGGTGTGACGCGGTCTGAACCTGATGGGGATCAAATCCCACTCCATCATCTCGGATCGAACAACAAAGCCCGTGATGTTCTTTTCGTGCACGGACCCAGATATTCTTTGCCGCTGCGTGCTTGACGGCATTGTTCAGCGCTTCTTGAACGATGCGATAGAGCGCCGTCTCGATCGGTCCTGCCAGGCGCCCGGAAAAGATCGCGTCTATTCGAATTGGGATGTTGGCCCGCTTCGAAACTCCGTCCGCCAGAAACTGGATCGCCGGGACCCAGCCAAGATCATCTAGAATCGTTGGCCGAAGTTCGTGGGAATACCGTCGCAAGTGCTTCTCAACTTCATTCAATAATTCCCCAATCCGCGTAACTTGTCCTTGCTGGGCCTCGGGCAGTTCCAAGGCCATTTCCGCCAGCGCGAGGTGAACAGCAACGAGTAGCTGTCCGGCCTCATCATGCACAGCGTATGCGATCCGCTTGATCTCCTCCTCAAGCGTTTCGTTCAATTGGCGTAAGGCCTTCACGGCATCCTGAAATCCGCGGTGCGCCATCTCATAGGGAGACAAGCACTCGGCGAGAAACTCGGAGCCTGCTCGGATGGATTCGCCCCGCTGTTTGTCACTCTCGGCATCGCGAATTAGTGCAAGTACAGCGTGGTGATGCAGGGAAGCCATCTCGATGAGACTCTTTTGCTCGTTAAGCGCTCGACGGCCGAGCTCGTACGCCCGGCCCAGCGCGAGCTCGCCTCCCCCTGCTGCATATTCACGCAAGGAAGAGCGGTATTCGTCTTCAAAATTCGCTTGCGGGCTGGTCTTGCCTCGAATTGCGGTCTTCATGGATTAATACCCGTTATTCGCGTAACTAGAACAAGCGCATCGTCATTGCCGCTCCGATACTGCTCGAGAATTCTATCCGCGGCTCTTTGCGGATTCTCCCGGGCGGAGAGTGATGCCAGGAAATCGCTCCGGATTCCATCTGTCGCAAAAAAGAGTGTGTCTCCCTTCGCAACGGGAATCACCGTGGCTTGAAGGGCCGGTAACTGGGAACCGACAACGCCAGCTCGCAGAAGAAGGGACTCCTGCGAATTCCCATTTTTCGCATCCGAGCGCATCAGCACTCCATGCACATTGCCGACACCGAGCCAAGTCATCATCCCGTGTTCAGGGTTGACAAAAGCAAGGCTCAGAACAATGCCGCGAGTTGACCGGAGTTTCTCATGGCATCGTTGTACGAGCGAGATAATTGGTTCGTCTGCAGCGCTTCGGATAAGCGCGGCCGCAGCCTTGGAGACGCTGGCAGCTTCTTCGCCGTGCCCTATCCCGTCAATCGCCGCGATCAGAATCCCGCTCCGGTTGCAGCACACCAGATGGTGATCGCCAGATTCTCCCTGGCCCGGAAGGACGTATTTGGCGACGCCGTATTCGACCATCGGCTCCCTTATTGTCTCCACTTCTTCACCGCCACAGTTGTTCCCTTGCCGGGTTGGGAAGTGATTTCAAATTCGTCCATCAATCGGCGTACCCCAGGTAAACCGAGTCCAAGGCTTCCAGAAGTGGAAAAACCATCGCGCAGTGCCTGACGAATATCGGCGATCCCTGGACCTTCGTCCGCTGCTATGACGGCAATGCCTTCACGGTTATGACCGTTCACCTTCTTGATGGTGATTTGTCCCTTGCGCGCGTAAGACACGATGTTTCGAGCGAGTTCTGAAATGGCAGTGGCAATCAGCGTGGCGTCACCCGAAGAAAACCCGAGTTCATTCGCCACCACCCGCCCCTTCTGGCGGGCTGAGACGATATCCTGGTCGGAGTTGATTGCCACCCGGATTTCCCCAACCACACTATCGCTCACTTTCAGTTTGTGACCTTGAACTTCTCGTTCAAGTACGCCAAACCCTCTTCCAAGTCCAGCGCAGTCGCAACGCCTTCCAGCGTTAAGCCAAGCTGCACCATCGCAAAAGCTACTTCGGGCTGGATTCCAACGATAACTGTCTCTGCGCCGCGCAGCCGGATCATGTGAGCAATCTCGCGCAACGTCCGCGATGCAAACGAGTCCATCACGTCCATCGCGGTGACATCGACGATAACCGCACGCGAACGAAACTTAACAACCTGCTGGACTAAGCCCATGCGCAGTTGGTTGAGGTCCGCGTCGGACAGAGCGGCCTGAAATGTTGCGATGAGGAACGCGCCCTGCTTGAGAATCGGAACTTCCACGTGGCCCTTCCTCTGCTTTGTCTAGCTTTGTTCCGCCAGAGTCGCAACTTTGTATCCCAAGAGTCTTTCCGCCTGCTCGATGCCACCCTGCAGGTCGCCGACAGTATTCATCTTGCCGAGGTCCACACCGATCGTCACCAGAGTTTGCGCAATCTCTGGCGAAAGCCCTGTGACGATGACCGTCGCGCCGAGGAGCCGCGACGCCTCAACCGTTTGCACCAGGTGGTTCGCCACCGTGACGTCCATGGCCGCCACGCCGGTGATATCGATCACCACGACTTTGGCGCGGTTCGTGCGAATTCCGCGAAGGAGCTGTTCCGTCAATTGGCGGGCGCGCTGAGGGTCGATAACGCCGATGATAGGAAGAATCAAGAGTCGCTCACGAACTTGCAGCACGGGAGTGGAGAGTTCGCGGATCGCTTCCTGTTGCTGGCGAATGACGCGCTCGCGCTCTTGCACGAAGCCGACCGCCACCGTGTTTGCGATGCGGTTGGCCGCCGGCTCATAGGCGTCCAGAATGCGGTTCAGTTTCTTGAAATCATTTTGGTATTTCGCGAAGAGAGACCGCGCAAGGACGTCGCGCAACAACAGGACGATCCCCACGACTTCGTGCGTTTCAACGCCTCGGGGAATGATGCGTTCGGAGAGATTTCTCGCATATGCCTGCAACGCTTCGAAGGCCTCGGTTTCGAGAGCTTCCACGTAACTGTCGTACACCGAGGTCGCTTCCGCGAAGATCTCTTCTTTGGTCATCGCGGTCAGCAGGCGCGTCTCCGAGATGCGCACCACCCATTCTTCGCGCAATTGGGTTCGATTTTGCCGGAGGTGAGCCACTAGTTCCCTTAGAAGTTCAGATGGTTCTTCGTTCCGCTTCGATTCGGGGGGTACGGACGCAACATCACGTTTCGAAATCAAGGTTTTTCTCCTCCGCTCGAACAAGTTCTATTTCGGGTCGATTCGGTTGAAAGCACAGAAACCTTAATAGTCAATACCATCGGATACCCGCCTTCTCAATCAAGTTAAACCCCGCATAGGCCCTCAGGTAAAGACCTTAATTGTAGGTGCCCGCTCCCGAACCATTCCTGCGAGAAGTAGCTGATTGCCCCGTTTTCCGTATGGACTTTGTTCCTCAACAGTATAAGGGGATTTCTGTCCCTCCAAACTATAAGGGGATTCCCCTATGCGGCTTTGGACAGTGTTTGTCGCTCAGATAGGGGTACTCACCGGATTGTTGCGCTGCCCTCCGTGGGGTATTTGCTATGTGGAGGATTAATTCCTTAGAGATTTCGAACTACTGGCCGGTTCGATTAATGGGGGGACGGATGAGGATTGCTGACCAGGTGCATGTGAGGGCATTAAGGAATTTGCAAGAAGTCTATGAGTTGAAACTGCCGCGGCCGCCCTTATGGCTGGCTCTGGCCGTATTCGTCGGTTTCTCCGGGGTTCCGGCCGCTGCCCAGTCGTACGCTTATGTGCCAACCCACAAGTCGGACTCCGTTTCGGTGATTAACACCGCAAGCAACTCCGTTGTCGCCGTCGTCCCGGTTGGGGTTCAGCCACTCCAGGCGGCCATCTCGCCGGACGGGGCGTTTGCTTATGTGACCAATTCTGGGTGGTTCCTCGGCAACAACGACGTTTCCGTCATCAGCACTGCTACAAACTCTGTGGTGGCTACCATCCCCGTCGGACGTTTCCCCGTTGGTGTTGCTTTTGCCCCAAACGGAGCTCTTGCCTACGTGGCAAATCAGAATTCCAACGACGTTTCCGTGATCAATACCGTAACGCAAACCGCAGTGGCAACGGTCCCGGTTGGGACGAATCCCTGGGCCGTGGCCGTCACTCCGAACAGTGCATTCGCCTATGTGACAAATCAGGCCACGAACGACGTATCGGTGATCGATACTGCATCTAACAGCGTCGTCGCTACCATTCCGGTAGGAAGCAACCCCGTTGGTTTGGCCATCACGCCAAACGGGGCGTTTGCCTACGTTGCAAATTATTTGTCATCGAGTATCTCGGTGATCAGTACGGCCACCAACACCGTCGTGAACACGATTCCGACACCAGCTTATCCAATTGCCATTGCCATCACTCCAGACGGCGGTTCAGCATATGTGGCCACGAACGGAGACAACATCGTATCCGTGATTAGTACCGCCAGCAACACAGCGACGGCTTCCGTCCCTGTTGGAAGCATTCCCAGAGGTGTGGCTATTACTCCAGACGGAGCCTTCGCCTACGTGTCGAACAGGATGTCCGACGACGTCTCTGTAATTAGCACTGCCACCAACACGGTTGTTGCAACGATACCGGGAGTGGCGCTTCTC
>DASQYT010000309.1:0-3878 GCA_035639075.1 Candidatus Elarobacter sp. | reverse complement strand
TCTCGGAGGTGTGCTGGTACCTGAGGTCCCGGTCCTTCTCCATAGGGTTGCTATCGATAAAACTCGCCATGATCTGCAGCATTCGGCTTAGGATTCTGCCCCAGAACGGTCGCTCTGCGCGCGTTTGGATCGCGGCGTTGCCGCACGTTCTTCGATCCGTGCTGCATCCAACCCGGCGGCAAATTTGTCAAAAGCGTTCGTCGGTCCCTTCCATCTCAACTCCTCTACATCATTGAATACGGCTATATCCGTCCTGAGTGTGGCCAGCCTCCGAAAAAGCACTGCGCGATCCCACTCGCGGCAGAGCGTATCCGCCAAGGCGCTCGCATTTGTGGCATTAACGCGCCATTCCCGGCAGTCCTTAGGAATGCGCTCAAGATGAAGAAACTTCGCCAGCACTGCAGCAGACGATTTTGCGCCCCAGCCCGGCAATCCCGAATAGCCATCTGCCGAGTCGCCCACCAGCGATAGATAGTCAGGAATGGAGTGCGGGGACACACCGAATTTCTTCACAATGGCAGTCTCATCAATAATGGAGTGCGTTCGGCGATTCAACTGGACGATTCGCGAACCGGAACGCATTGCGCCAGATCTTTGTCAGGCGTGCATATGATCACGCGATCGACACGCTTATCTACCGCCGCTGCGACCGCCGCAGCCGCGAGGGCGTCATCTGCCTCGAATTCCACAATCGGCCAAACCACGACGCCAGCTGCCAAGAGGACCTCTTCGAGCAACGGGAACTGCGTCAAGAGATCAGGGTCAATACCGTCGCTTGTCTTATAGTCTGGCCATAAGTCGTTTCGGAAAGACTCGATGACGTGATCGGTTGCAACTGCGACGTGCGTGGCACCTTCTTTAATCATGCCCAGCACCGACGCGACGACACCACGAACAGCAGCAACTTCCCGCCCGTTCACATCGCGCGCGGAAGGTAACGCGTAGTAGTGCCGGAACAGCTCGTATGTCCCGTCTACCAGATGAATTTCCACATCAGCCACTCCTGCCCAGAATACCGGCGTGAAGGTTCAGGATTGAAACTCGATAACTCTCGCAATCAATTCGAGAATTCAGCGCGCACATCCGAGCCTATCACGCGCCCCGATTGGTACGCGGCCAGTCGATCCTCCAGCGCCCGCCTGCAACTGGCACCCAGAAGAGTCGCTTCGGCGCGGTATCTCTCGCATGGTGATACAGCGCGGCGGCTCGCTCGTAAAAGCCGCGAGTATGCCATGAATCGGGAAATCTGAACTGCTGAAAATCCAGATGATGGCAGAACTCGTGGCATAGCGTACTCAGGAACGTTCCAAAGGAAGTGATTTCCTTCCGTACTGCCGTCCGCATCCACACGCGGATCAACATGGTTTCCGGGGTGTAATCCCCGAAGAGTTCGCTCGCCCAGTTTTCACGCACTCGCAACGGCCTGGCTGCGAGGACGCGAATCTCGCAATCAGGAACTCCGTAGAATCTTGACGTCGTTTCCAGAAACTCTTGGCAGGCGTGACGGACATTCGTTGTGGTTCCCGCTTTCATTGCGCATTCGACGGATTTCGCGATTATGCGCAGACTCCCATCCTGTGGCAAATCGATGGTCCGCATCCGATCGCTTTCTGTGAATGCCGCGAGGTTCGATTTGCGCGGTGGCTTATCCGTGAGCATTGATCCTATTCACCGTGTTTTGACATATTCTGCAAAAGGATCTTAGATTTGACTGCATCGCCCAAATTGGATTGGCTGTGCAAAACTGTTGACCGTTTCTGATGGTGCCGCATCTATAATTTGTCCCAGCATATATTGGAAGTGATGTCACTTAAATCACGGCACCTTTGCGGCTCAAGTCAAACAAGCAGATCAACTGCTAACCGCAAAGGACCTCTGACCTTGCAAACACAACGCCAAGTTGATTGAGAAAGGAGATTCACAATGCCGTACGTACGCGTCGGAAAGGAAAACTCCACAGACCTCGAACTTTACTATGAAGATCACGGCTCGGGTGACCCAGTCGTTCTTATCCATGGGTATCCTCTAAGCGGTTCCTCCTGGGAGAAACAGCTCCCGGTGCTCCTCGAGTCCGGTCATCGCGTGATCACGTATGACCGAAGAGGGTTCGGAAAATCCAGTCAGCCAACAACGGGTTACAACTACGATACTTTCGCCGAGGACCTGCACAAACTTGTGACTCATCTTAAGCTGCGCAACTTTGCGCTGGTTGGATTCTCGATGGGTGGAGGCGAAGTGGCGCGCTACATTGGAAAATACGGATCGAAGGATGTGAGCAAGGCAGTCATAATCGGTGGCGTTCCACCCTTCTTGCTGAAAACCGAAGACAATCAGGAAGGTGTAGACGGCAGCGTCTTCGAGGGAATCCAGAAAGCCGTTGCCGCCGACCGCTACGCCTTCTTCAGCGAATTTTTCAAGAATTTCTACAACACCGATGTCCTGTTGGGGAAGCGCATCAGCGAACAAGCAGTCCAGGCGAGCTGGAATGTTGCCGCGAGCGCTTCTCCTACGGCCAGTCTTGCCTGCGTGCCGACCTGGCATGAAGACTTCCGCAAGGATGTAGCTCGCATCGATGTTCCCACGCTGGTCATTCACGGGGATTCCGATCGAATTGTGCCTTTTGCGGCAGCGGGACAACGAACCGCCAAGCTGATCAAGGGAGCGAGGCTGTCGGTGATCAAGGATGGCCCACACGCTGTGAGTTGGACCCATCCCGATGAAGTGAATGTCGCGTTGGTGGCTTTTCTCGGAAAGGAAACCGCAAAGCAAGCGGCTTCAGCGCACCAGGAGGAAGCGGTCGCCTAAGCAGAGAATTTGGGTTCATCGTTGATTTAAGGGTGCCGCCGCCTGGCGGCACCTGATCCTTCAGGTTTGCTATGGCTAAGGCATCCAAACCCATCGCCAAATCGAAAGGCCAGCCCGAGATGTTTAAAGGTGGAAGCGAATCGCTGAGTTCCTGGGTGAACCTTTCGGTAGTTCAGAGATGGGCTGACGAGCGAATGCCGGTTTCGAAGCAGGGTAGATTTGTTACAAGTTCGCCCGAGCAATTGAACGTTTGGCTAGGGCGTGAGTCTGGCAAACCAGTCCACGTTATCACCCCAGAGGCAGACCTAACCTCCGAGTTGAAGCGCGGTGTTGCGTTCTTTCGTGCCACGAAGAAGTGTTCTGCCAAAAGGAGTCCTGCGCTCCGGACTCGCGACGCCGACGTTTCTTTCTTTGCTCCTAACACATGGCATTGAAGAAGATTTTCCCGCGCTTTGCGTGCGCGGGAGACCAAGATTCGCGACCAGAGCATTTTCCTTACAATATTTCCCCTTTCCCAATCGTCTACAGATATAGATGGACGAGGCGCTGAGAAGACAGTGGCCGATGGCGCAAGAAGACCAGCGTATCTCTGAAGCAGTCGATCGGGAGTACGCCGGCTTGCGTAGCTTCATCCGCAAGCATGTGGCCGACCAGGGCGAAGCGGAAGACATCCTACAGGACGTCTTTTACGAACTCGTGGAAGCCTACCGGCTGATGAAGCCAGTAGAGCAGGTTACCGCTTGGCTGTTCCGCGTGGCCCGCAATCGGATCATTGATCGTTTCCGCAGGAAAAAGCGCGAAGCCCTAAGAATCGAGCCTCCGAGGCTGACGGAAGAGGGCGATTCATTGCAGCTGGACGAGTTGCTTCCATCACCAGAAGGTGGACCGGAGGCTGCTTTCATCCGAAACGCATTAGCGGAAGAACTGGATGCGGCTCTCGACGAGTTGCCGGATGAACAACGGGAAGTGTTCTTGGCCCAAGAGCTAATGGGATACAGCTTCAACGAGATCGCTGAGCAGACTGGAGTGAGAATAAGCACATTGCTGTCGCGAAAACGCTACGCAGTGCTACA
>DASQYT010000308.1:0-3238 GCA_035639075.1 Candidatus Elarobacter sp. | reverse complement strand
GCCGAGTGACGAAAAACCGAGAACTAAGAATACGCGAGGATCGTTCGCACGAACCATCTTCGGAACGAGATTCGCAGCCACGGGAAGCGTGATCATGTTGCATAAAATGCAGATCACCCAATAGGTGATTTCGCTCTTCTTATTTCGGCTTTCCGCCCGGCGCGAGGCCCAATCCGTCCGCCACAACCAGGGAGAGAGTGGATTTGCTTCCATGCGGGCAGCCTGTTGCTTTAAGAGCGCGTATCCCCGGAAGGCTGCATAGATGAGCCCGCCACCGATGAAAACAAAAACCGAGGCGACCATGATGCCGAGGGCGAGTTGGAACGTATCGAAATTCCCGCGGCTGACCAGGTGCGCGTAAGCGAAGGCGAGGCCCCCGCATAGAAACGGCAGTCCAAAGAGGGTCAGGAAAGCGGCGGCGCCCTTGGAAGGCTGTGTCATTCCTTGATTCTAGAATCGTTCGGTGAGACAAAGTAGAAACAGTGGGCTGAAATTGCTATCGCGGTTATACCTGAACTCAAGGACAGGCCCGTCTTTGCGTTTCAGACAGAACAGAGCAAGCGCCGGCTACGAACCGGCGATTTTAAGCGGCGACCAGTTTCGGCCCGGGCTTGCGGCGAGGCTTGCCGGATTCTTCAAGCAACTCACGCTCGGCGCGGGTCCAGTCTTCAAGCGCATTTCCGGGTGCGCCGCTGCGCTCCAAATAGATTTGGTAGGCGCGCAACGCGATTTCTTCCCTGGTCGGACGCACTGCGGCTGCCCGCGGCTTTTTCACCGTTGGCAAGGAACTCTTCCCATTCTTGGACATGCTCTTCCCCTTTCGACTGCTGCTCCCATTTTACAATCAGTGGAACGCCATCTCCTCGAAATTCGCTGAAGATGGCATCGAAAGATTCAATCCTTCAAATCGAAGAAATGGGAAGTGGTGCAGCAGAAAAATAGTCGTGGGAGGGCGAAGTGACGGAAATCCGCGTATCACGCGGATTCAATAACCCTCGGTTTCGGCCAGGATGACTTGCGTGTGCCGATTCCAGAGCGCGACTTTCGTACCGGGATACTGAGCAGCAAGTGCAGGGAGCCTCCGGCGAGCCGTCTCCAAGTCTTTGAAGCTCTCCAATTCAAGCCGCTGACCGTCAGCGTCCATTATCAAAACTTCGTAAATGGCGTCTAGCACAAGAGAATCCTTCCCCCCCATGATGTACTCCTTCCTTTAGTGTAGTGCGGGAAGAAGGAAAATCGTTTCAATTGGGGAAAGTGGTGTGAGTCAGCGAGCAGCGGCGCCTTTCGGCTCACCAAAGGCAGGAACGACGCCAAGCTGATGCATCAGTCCCCAAACATCCCAGCTGACGTAGGAGTCCATGATCTTGGTATTCACGGTGTGGATGATTGTGATTCCGTCTACGCACACTTTCTTGTTCGTGGCGGGGATTCCCATGAATTCGCCCTTGTGAGTGCCGGAAATAGTCCACGCAATGGCCAGCTTTTCATTTTCACCAAAAGAGTCTTCGATGATAAATCGCAGATCAGGAAAGGCAGTGATAAAACGCGTGACTAGGCGTTTGTACGCTTCAGGGCCAACCGCCGAACCAGTGGCGTTGGGATCGTGGAGAGCGTGACTGGGAGAGAGGATTTCGTCCACCAGTTCGAGCCGGCGTTTGTTCCAAACTTCCTCATAGAGTTGCCGAATGATGGCTTTGTTTTCGGCATCGGCTGACATGGGGTTCCTCCTCCTCCGGATCATGGCGAACCGGCAATCACGGAGATGGGCCCTGCCTCACGAAGCGATTTGCAAACCTGGAAGGGGTGAGGCCTGCCAGAGCGTACTCCCAGCTGGAATTGATTGCAATTGTTTCACGAATCTCCTGTCACGAATCTCCACGGGAGGTTGTTCATTGCGCTGGAGATAGTAGATGACCAAAATGCACCGGGCCCGCCGCAGAGAAAAGCGCGGCGGGCCCAGGTGGAAGCTGAATTACTTCAGCGTGGGAAGACTGCCCAGAGACAGTCTTCGTGATCGTTAGCTCTTTGTCGGGATGGAAACCGGCTCGGAGAGTTTGAACGTCAGGTGCGTCTCGGATGGGAGCTTGACGTCCTTCTTGTTGGTCAAGATCGCCGTGGCAGTCCCGGCGCCAGCGCCGACTGGACCGCCTATCAAAGCGCCTGCACCGCCGCTGGCGAGCGCGCCGATGAGCACGCCAGTTCCGGCGCCGCCACCAATCATCAGCAAGTTTCGCTTCTTGTGGTTCTTGCTGGAGCGGTGAAACGCCGTTGTATGGATGGGATAACTTGTCCCATTCACCCTAACGCTGTGGAGGGCGAGGCGCAGGTCCGCATCTCCCTTGATTCGTCCACCATGCCGTGATTCCACGATGACGCCGCTAACGCGGGCGCCCTTGGGAATCACTGTGTTTCCATCGACGATGACCGGCTGCGCAACAGTTGCTGCGAAGCGATCACCGGCTTTGGTCCGGTCCGCCGAGACAGGCTGATCGAGAACCACCTGGATCGGCGTGTGTTGCGGCAGCGTCGTAGTGTCACGGCTGCCTGCACGCACCCTCATGGCGACGCCAAGCCCAAGTGCCAGCGACAGTGCCGCCAGACCTCCGACCACACCGTAGGAGCGTTTGGTTACTTTCATGAACACCTCCGGCAGTTTCGACGCAGTGTTTTTGCCAGAGGATGTCCTTCTAACATACTCAAATGATGTGGTTTATTGATGATACATTCCGATCGGGAAGTAAGAAATTCCGCCTGGGCGTAATCTGGATGTACCGTTACTACTAGATGCTACGCTTCGGCACCCAGCAAGGGTGGTCAATAAAACCACCCTTCGCTGGAACCATTAGTGAAGCTGTTCGCGCAGTAGCGCCAAATGCAATCGCGAACCACGGGTCCGCGAATTACGGGGTAACGCGGACGCTAATCGCAAGGTTGGAGCCTTTTTCCTGGCGATACGTCACATCGGCGTTCGCTCCAACTTTGAGGCTGCCATCTATAGTCGTATTCTTATCGATCATGAAGGTCATGGTCTTGGGAGTGTTTGGATCCTGTTGCAGGTTGTGAGTTTGCGATTGTCCCACGGTGAGAGTGAAAGAACTCTTCTCCACCGAAGCAATCTTTCCTGACACGGACTGCTCTTGTGGAGCGTTGGAATTGCTTGACAAACTTAGAAGCGCGGCCTCGTGGGTCGTGGGCGGTGAAAAGGCCCAGACTGCTACAACGAGAGTTAGACCGGCCA
>DASQYT010000307.1:0-3442 GCA_035639075.1 Candidatus Elarobacter sp. | reverse complement strand
GGCCCGGCCGTTACCCAACAATCAAAGCAAGCACGCACAGCAAGAATGATCCGGCAACTGCAAACCCTCGGTTATCGGATCGAACCGCCGAATCCTCAACCTAGCCAAGCACAAGCGCAGTGATTTTCGACCCTGTTCATTGTGAAGAGCTTAGTGGCTAACGCAGTCATGGGTGCCACTTTAGGTCTCGTGCGAAGGCCTCAGGGCCAGGAAGGGTCCCCCACAATTTCCAGCCCTGAAAACAAAACTGCGGCAGACAACGCTGCCGCAAGCTTTCCAGATCACAATTTGACCCGAAGACATTATAGCATGTGGGCCCGGGCACGTCCAGGAAAACTTCCTGGGGAAAAACTTCTGGGGTCAACGGGACAGTTCCGATTGGGTCGGTATAAACTTTTTTGCGGCTGCGTGAATGACGCTTCTGTCCAAGGAGGAGCCGATGCGAGCAAAGCAAGTGGTCTCATTCACTGTGATTTGCATGGCCTTGTGCTGGATAACAGCTGGAGAGGCGCAAGCGCCACCGCAAAAAGCGCCAGCGCGGCTTTACAACACTGCCAAGCAAAAACTCATCGAAGGCAAGCAGATCGTCGGCGCCACGGTTTTCTCTCCGGACCCGAATATCTACTGCGCCATGGCGAACGCGGGTTACGATTATTTGTGGATCGAGATGCAGCACAGCCCCCTTACTTATGAGGATGTGGCCAAAATGATTTGGGCATGCAGGGGGGCCACGGCGATGCCTTTTATTCGCGTGCCGGACGCGACGGAAAGCGATATCCAGAAAGCGACGGACATTGGCGCTGTGGGGATCATTGTTCCGACGGTCGACACGGTGGAGAAGGCTCAGGCAGCGGTGAAGTGGTCCAAATATCCGCCCGAAGGGCGGCGCAGCCAAGGCAATGGGCAGTATGGGGCTTTGTGGGGAAATGACTACCGCCAGACCGCGAATGAAAACATGGTGGTGGTAATTATGATTGAGACTCCCATCGGCGTAGAGAACGCCGAGAAGATTGCATCGGTACCTGGGATCGACGTGATCTTCGCGGCCAGCACGGACCTAGGCAATTTTTCCGGACACCGGCAGGGCGACAAGGAGTACGAAGCCCTGGTCACGAGGATTCACGACGTGACGTTGCAGTACCGGATCAGGCTGGGTGGACCGCAGGCCTGGAAGGATCGCCCGGGGTTCACCTTTTTCCAGGGCCCCGGGGAAACCCAGCTCATCCAGTTCGGAGCGCGTGTGAACCTTCAGAGCGGCACACAGTCGAAGGTGGCTCCGATCGAAGGCGCGACACCGCATTAGTCGCGGCCCATACTGCCTGATGCGGTTGCGGGGGAAGACCGATACTCAGTTCTTATCGGATTTTTGGCTAGTTGACAGCGAGCCGTTCAGCTTCTGCAGTTTTGCCAACCGCTCCCGTACCTGATCCGCGTCTTGCGCATGCGGAGCTAGCTCCAAATAAGTCTGCATTTCCAAGATCGCCATGGCGTAGTTGTTTTTTCGGGCAGAGATTTCAGCGAGCAAAAGATGCGTGTGCGGAAAATGAGTGCGCAGGTCCAAGTGTTCGGCCCTGAGCGCGCTCTTTTCAGCGTCTTCGATCTTGTTGAGCTTGTAACTCGCGACCGCGTTATAGAAATAGGCCTCGGTGTAATCCAATGGATCGAGATCCAGCATGTAACCAGCGGCGGCCTGCTGATTAAACGGATCAAGATCCAAAATGTGACCAGTAAGTTTAAGGACCTCCGGCCAATTTTCTGCCTGGTAAGCCATTAGCGCGAGCGACAGATAAGGCCGCAGGAACTTGGTATCGATGGCCGTGGCTTGGGTATACGCGGTGCGAGCCGCGTCGTTCTGGTTTTGTTTCTGCAAAACAGTACCCAACTGAAACCAGGCGTTCGTGAAACTGGGGTAGATCTCCAATGCCTGTTCAAAGTATTTGCGTGCATTGGCAAGTTTGCCGTTCTTCGCCGCCTCGAGGCCCTTCTCATAAGCTCTTCTGGCATCTCTAGGTGCTTTGTAGGGAGTGGCGCTCAGGGTCGTGCCCTCAATCTTTGCAGCTCTCTGCACCACAATAGCGCCCACGTCAACGCTTCCGCCGAGAGTAACGAGGTCTCCTACAAGGCTTATGACACTGGGGTAAAAACCAGAAGCCGAGGCTCGCAGCTCACAATTCGCCAACTCGCGTCGTGGAATTCCCATATCGGAGTCCTTCCGAGCCACGCCAGATTGCAGACCCGGGTCGCCGCTGGCGTCAACGAAAGAATCAGCCCGCGATCCCAATTGCATGCTGAAATCGCCGCGAGGAGATGCATACAACTGTTGACGCACCCTGTTGTTACAAACCCGCTCCACCTGCACATTGTTGGGAAGAGGTGTGCCGTCGTTGGTTGCAACTCGTCCTCGGAGAAACATCACGAGATCCCCTGTCGGTTGATTTGGCACCGAACTCGGGGGAGGGGAATTCGCAGGACGGCTTGGTGGCGCGGAAGGGGGAGGCTGAGGCGCCGGGGGCTTCTGCGCGACGGTGACTGGCGCAAGAAGTGCCATTGCGATGGCCAGCACGACGAGAATGCGCAAGCCGTGGCTCATAGATCGCTGCCTACGGAGGAAGCATCAGCGCCCAAAATCCTAGGGCACATGTCAGTTCAAGTCAAGGTTCCTGACAGGTTCCTGACTCGCCGAAAGCTTGTTCTAGGCCTTTTGGGCTTGGCGGCGGAGGAATGTCGGAACGTCCAGATCGTCGGACGGCACGTCCTGACTGACTTCGCGGACGTTTTGTTGGACCTGGTGGACGACGTTCGGCAAATCCTGCTGCACCGGCATGTCTGGCATTTCGCGGCCGGCCTTCCAGGTCTTGGGCAAAAACGATTGCTTCTGATGGATGTTTTTCTTGTTGGCGTCCTTGAAGCCGGCGGCAATGACAGTGATTTTCACGGAGTCCTTCATATTATCGTCCTGCACGGCGCCGAAAATGATGTTGGCGTTCTCGTGGGCGGCCTTTTGAATGACGCTCGAGGCTTCGTGGACTTCATGGAGCGTGAGGCTCGAGCTGCCGGAAATGTTGATGAGGATGCCCTGCGCGCCCTGGATGGTATTGTCCTCGAGAAGCGGGCTGGCGATGGCGCGGTTGGCGGCATCCACGGCGCGGTTCGTGCCGGTGGCGACGGCAGTGCCCATCACGGCGTAGCCCTGGCCGTGCATGATGGCTTTCACGTCGGCAAAGTCGCGATTGATGATGCCGGGTACCGTGATGATGTCCGAGATGCCTTGAACGGCCTGGCGAAGAATGTCGTCCGCAATGCGGAAGGCGTCGAAAAAGCTCGTGCCGCGCTCGACAGTGTCCATCAAACGCTCGTTGGGGATGACGATGACGGTGTCGACGGCACCGATCAGTTCCTGGAGGGCTTGCTCGGCCTGCATCATGCGGCGCTTGCCTTCAAA
>DASQYT010000306.1:0-3153 GCA_035639075.1 Candidatus Elarobacter sp. | reverse complement strand
GGCCCGGCCGTTACCCAACAATCAAAGCAAGCACGCACAGCAAGAATGATCCGGCAACTGCAAACCCTCGGTTATCGGATCGAACCGCCGAATCCTCAACCTAGCCAAGCACAAGCGCAGTGATTTTCGACCCTGTTCATTTTAAACGGAGTTAAAGGGTGATTATGTACTTTACACATATTTCCGCTTCTGGTAGGGTGTGCTCATGTTTCCTATGTTTCCCAATGCTATCTACGCACGGGCGGGAGAGAACGAAACTAGAAACTAGAAGCTAGAAGGCAGAAACTAGAAATTGGAAAGGCGAAAAGTGGATCCAAAGCAGGATGGCGTCCTCCCGACCAAGTCTGGATAAATTCCGGGACGCCGCTACGACCTCCACAAGCCCACAGCAAGATGGCGCCCTGAAGGGACGCCGCTACTGGTTTAGGGTTTTGCGGCGGCGGAGGCGGCCTGGAGGCCGGTTGCCTGGGCCCTGCGGAAGGCGTCGAAATCCGCCCAGACATGCTGCACAGTCTTCTCGTCGAAAGCCCTGACGGTAGGCTCCGCGCCCTTTGAGGAATAAATCTCCAGCTTTATCTGACCGCAGTCTGGATTAACTGCGTCCGGCGAATACACGTAAATCCCTTTGTAGGTGGAGTCGTCCATCTTTACCAACCGGTTTTGGATCGACACGGTTACGGGAACCTTGCCAGGATGGATCGGGAGCACTTCCTTGTTTCCACAAAACAGTTTCATCGCCTGGAAATCGGTCTTGAACTTGAGTTTTGCTGCCGAATTGAGGCTGAACGAGCGGCCGAACGCCGATCCGAGGCCTTCCTTGGCCTTGGGCATCACATAGATGGCGAATATCGCGGGATGCGCGCCGGCTTCCTGTTCCCAGTCCTTGGGCGCATCGGAATCGCCCGCATTTTCGCCGGCCGTTTGTTGCTTTTTGTTGCGCTTCTTATGCTCGCGCTCGGCTTGCAGCCGCCTCTCCTCCTGCTCGCGGTAATCCAAGGGAGGCGTGGAAAGAGCGATATTGAAATCTCCAGCGGCGAAATAGTAAGGGCGCGAATCGTATTTTTCCGCGCGCAACGCTTCCTTGAGCCCTTCGATCGGATAAGGGGTGAGAGGCTCGACGGGAAGGAGCGCGCCCGGCGGCGGAGTGCCTTTGCCGTTCGAGCGATTCTGATCGAGAAGCGCGAGCGCCTCTTCAATGCGCACGATACCGGAGACGCCGGGCCCGCCTTCTCCACGTGTGCCGAAGGTAGTCAACCCGATGACCTGGCCCGCAGCGTTGAAGAGCGGCCCGCCGGAATTTCCCGGGTTAATGTTGACGTCCGACATGATGGTGTGCGGCTCGACCTTGCTGACGATGCCAGTGGTGATGATCTTATCGAGGCTGAGGGGGCTGCCGATGGTGAATACGCGCTCGCCTTCCTGGACAGGAGTCCTGCCAGCCCCGGCCCGATACAGCGGCGCGGGTGAGGCGTTTGGCAGAGCGGCCATGTTGACGGAGAGCAACGCGACGTCCTTCTGGGGATCGGCGGCAATCAGCTTGGCCACGACTTTGTGCGTGCGATCCAACTGGACGGCCAAATACTCCGAATTGGCCACGACGTGCTGATTGGTCAGGATAAGCCCTTTAGCGTCAACGAAAAATCCCGTGCCATGCCCCGATTCGCTTCGCACAGTCACCACGGTGTTCTTCAGCCGCTTGAAGTGTTCTGTGAGGTCATTGGTAGCTGGCTTTGCGGAAGATGCGGGAGCAGCGGTTTCTTCGACTTTGGCGTTGTCGTTGGTCAGGTCAATGTTCTGTTCGCCGCCCGAAAGCGTTACTTGAAGGCTCCAAGAGAAGCGCTTGCCTTCTAGTTCGGCGGCCTTTGGCGACGAAACCGCATAACGGCCCGGAGGAAGCTGCGCTTCCGCAGTTCCATCCAGGCTGGTCTTCACTTCCGCGGCCTTGGCACCACTCTTGAGCGATACGACAAAGAACGGCACGGGCTTCTGATTCAGATCCTGGTCCACGAGGATCACGCGGACACGAACTCTTACCAGATTGGGGTGTGCTGACGCCGCACAAGCGGACACCAATCCGAGCAAGACCAGCGATAGGTAGCGTTTCATGACCTGCCTTTCGACGTGAGAGCGAGCGATACTTCTATGATCGGGCCGCTCCCGGCACGAATCAATAACGGCAGGTCACTGCTATTCCAATGAGTTAATCCAATTGCTTGCGGGGCTATAGCGAGAAGCTGGGACAAGCAGGAGGATGAGTCATATTGTGCACCAACAGAACCTTGACTGGTACACATAAATATGGGAAGTTTACACATAGGCATGGAAAGGAGCCGGGAAGATGCGAACAAACATTGAGATCGACGACCGGTTAATGGGCGAGGCGATGCGAAGTTCGGGGAAGAGGACAAAGCGGGCGGCGGTGGAAGCGGGGCTGCGCTTGCTGGTGCAGACACGGGCGCAAGGGAGGATGCGGCGGTTAAGGGGCAAGGTCCGGTGGGAGGGCGACCTGGAAGCGTCACGGACCGGCCACGGATCTGAAGGTACAACACTACCGTCGAAGGCAAGATAAAGCACGCGTCTGAAGGCCGCCACTACAGCCAGAATCGAGACAGGCCCGCGCATGGTGATCGTAGATACGACTGTCTGGATTGATTATCTAACCGGCGTCCGGAATAGCGAGACGGGCTGGCTGGACCGTGAATTAGACCGGCAGCGCTTGGGATTGACGGACCTGATTTTATGCGAGGTCTTGCAGGGGATTCGCGATGATGCCTCGTTTGGCCGGGCGCTGCGCGAATTCCGGCGATTCGAGATTTTCGAGACGGGCGGCACAGAGCTGGCGATTGCGGCGGTACGGAATTATCGCGACCTGCGCCGACGCGGTTACACGGTCCGCAAGACCATTGACTGCTGGATTGCGACGTTCTGCATTCGGGAGCGCCATTCCTTGCTACACCGGGACCGAGACTTCGAGGCGTTCGAGTCTGAGATGGGCTTGGTGGTGATACGACCCTAGAAGCTATTGCACAACCCTCCGTAAGACGATCATGAAGCAGGCGATATGAAAGAACGCCCGGTAGATTTGGAGCGAGCGGTCCTAGCGCACAACCAAGCGCCGGTAATTCCCCAACCAGCCAATGGTGCGCTCCACGA
>DASQYT010000305.1:0-5627 GCA_035639075.1 Candidatus Elarobacter sp. | reverse complement strand
ATCTTGAACGCCAGCGCCGCAAAAGGCTGATCGTCGCGCGCCAGCCGCAATTCGGTTTCATCATTCGCCGGATTCGTGCCTTCTACCGGCGGCACGTCCACGGGAGACGGCAGGTAATCCACAACCGCGTCGAGCAGCGGCTGAATGCCCTTGTTCTTGAATGCCGAACCCGCTAGCACCGGAACAATCTTCAGCGCGAGTGTCGATTTACGAATCGACTTGCGCATTTCATCCAGCGAAAGCGTGCCTTCGTTCAAATACTTGTCGATGACTTCGTCATCGTGTTCGGCGATGTATTCGACAACCTTATTGCGGTGCTCGTCGTAAAACTTCTTGTCGATCGCGGAGCCCTTTAAGGCCGCGGCAACGTCCGGCCGCGAATCCACAAAAGCCTTGTCCCACAATTTCTCGACGGGGAAAGTTTCGTACTTCGCGCCCAGCGTTTCTTCCAGCCAGACAATCACTTTCTCTTCCAGGAAATCGATGATTCCGATGAAATTATCTTCGCGGCCGAGGGGGAATTGCAGGGGAACGGGGTGAGCTCCAAGACGCTTTCGAATAGTGCCGATCACATGGTCAAAATCGGCGCCCATGCGGTCCATCTTATTCACAAAACAGATGCGCGGGACGCGGTACTTGTCCGCCTGCCGCCACACCGTCTCGGATTGCGGCTGCACGCCGGCGACGGAATCGAACACGCACACCGCGCCGTCCAGCACGCGCAGCGAGCGTTCCACTTCCACGGTAAAGTCCACGTGCCCCGGCGTATCAATAATGTTGACGCGATATTTCTTTCCGAAGCGGTCCCAAGCAGCCGTCGTCGCGGCGCTTGTGATCGTAATCCCGCGCTCGCGCTCCTGCTCCATCCAGTCCATCGTGGCCGTGCCTTCATCCACCGAACCGATCTTGTACGTCACACCCGTATAAAACAGGATGCGTTCCGTCGACGTGGTCTTTCCGGCGTCGATGTGCGCCATGATCCCGATGTTGCGGGTGTCTTCGAGTTTGAATACCCTGCCCATGGCTCCTGGAACGGCTTTCTTTTCTCCTCGAGTTGCGACTGCTTCGTTCACGACAACCACCAATCCTTTACCAGCGTCCTTTTTTACCAGCGATAATGGGCGAACGCCTTGTTCGCTTCCGCCATGCGGTGCACGTCTTCCTTCTTCTTGATGGCTCCGCCGCGCGCATTCGCCGCGTCAATCAACTCATCCGCGAGCTTGTCCACCATCGTCTTGCCCGCGCGCTCCCGCGAGTACTGCAGCAGCCAGCGAATCGCCAGCGACTGCCTGCGGAACGGATTCACTTCCACCGGAACCTGATAGTTCGCGCCGCCCACGCGACGCGTCTTCACTTCCAGCAACGGCTTCACGTTCTCGATGGCTTTCTTGAAAATCTTCAACGCATCGTCGTTGGTCTTCTTCGCCACCTGATCCATCGCGCCGTAAAATACGCGCTGCGCCGTCGACTTCTTGCCTTCCCACATCATCGAGCAAATGAACTTCTCCACAATGTCGCTGGCATAGACGGGGTCGGTCGCTTGCGCTCTCCGGAAAACGAGTCCTTTGCGTGGCATTGCTCTTTATCGCTCCTTCAAAGATCGTTTCACACCCAACTGTGAAGCTGTTACCCTACTTCGCCTGTGCAGCCTTAGGCCGCTTGGCTCCGTACTTCGATCGCCCCTGCTTGCGGTTTTCCACGCCCGCCGCATCCAGCGTTCCGCGCACGATGTGATAGCGCACTCCCGGCAAATCCTTTACGCGGCCCCCGCGCACCAGCACGATCGAGTGCTCCTGCAGGTTGTGCCCGATACCCGGAATGTAGGTCGTCACTTCGACGGCATTCGTCAGCCGCACGCGCGCCACTTTGCGCAATGCCGAGTTCGGTTTCTTCGGCGTTTGCGTGTACACGCGAATGCACACGCCGCGCTTTTCCGGACAGCCCGCCAGCGCAGGCGACTTCGTCTTCATCCGGACCGCTTCACGTCCCATCCTTACCAATTGCGAAAACGTCGGCACAGTCGTCCCTCTATCGCGCGCAAGAATTTTCGCTGCTCCCGCAAGGCGCGCACACAAAATCGCGAGAGTGCAGTCCAGTGCTGAAAGGTCTACTGCGAATCCGGAGATACCACCAGCAAGAAACTCCGTACGCACTCCAAGAAGTAGAACAAATCTCTTGGCTTCAGTTCGGAGAGGCTTACTCGGCTTTGCGGGGCTGGCGCCCCATTCCGGCCGCTCTTCCGTCCCATTCCGTCTTACATTGTTCCGGGACCGAAGATATTTCCCTTCCAACCTCAACGGCTCCCAACAACTTGGAGCCGCCCCACTCAGGGCAAAATCTCCCCTGACAAACATCGAAGTATAGGGAAGAAATCGCGTTCTGTCAAATCCTTCGCAACAATCCCGCAAAAAACTCTGTGGAAATCAATCACTTGGCACGATTCGTGCCCCTGTCCCCGGAACCGCGGGAGTGGGCCAACAGCGGGCCCTTTCGCCCCCAGCGCACAGCGACTCCACTCGGCACACGCGCAGATATCGATTTGCATGTATGTCACTGATACTAAGGCAGTTAGATCAGTTCCTTCCTAGTGCTGCACCGCCGACTTCATCTCCGCTGGCGACGACGCGGACTTCCAAGGCTTCTCCGCCGTATGCCGGGGAACCGCCAAGTGCCCTCCTTCAACCACCTCATAGCCATCTCGGATGACCAGGTCCACCGTGGCCAAGTCGTCCAAATTCTCGTCCGGCCTGCCGTCCACGACCAGCGCGTCAGCCAGCTTCCCCGGCAGCAAAGTACCCAGCCGGTCATCCATATCCAAGATCTCCGCGTTCGTCTTTGTCGCCGCCACCAACGCCTCCGGAACGCTCCATCCCGCTTCCACAAAATTCTTCAGCTCCCGGATGTACGGCCCGGGCATGTAGCGGTACCAATGCAAAATTAAGTCCGTGCCGACTCCGCACTTGATCCCGGCCTTCCGCAAACGCTTCAGCATCTCCAAATTAGCTTCCTTCGAAAACGTAAACCGCCGCGAGGTCGATCCAAAATATCCCCCCCATTCCTCGAAAATAATTTGGTACGGAATGAGCGTCGGATCGGCCGCCACTCCTTTCTTCGCCATCAACTGGATCGTCTCCTCGCTTCGCGGCAACGGATGCTCGACGGTGTCCGCTCCCGCTTCGACTGCTCGCTGAATGTAAAACGTCTCCGCATCCACTGTCACTTTCAGTCCCAACTCGTGCGCCTCCGTAACCGCGGCCTTGACCTCCTCGGCAGAAAAGTGGCTTCCCAGCTTGATGACATCCGCACCTTTATGGAATTGCTCCCGCACCGCTTGTCGCCAATCATCTGGCCCCGAGGCCAGCCGCGTTGCGCCCATCAATCCGATGATTTCATCGGGAGTGTTCTCCGTCGAGTGTCCGCCCTCGCCCGTGATGAATGCGCCCGCAGGAAACACCCGTGGCCCCGCAATCCGATTCTCAGCTACCCACCCTTTCAGCCGGAACGTCACATCTCCCTTTGATCCCACATCGCGCACACTCGTGATTCCGCTCTCGATGAAATAGCGCAGCTTTTCGACGGCTCGCAGCGTCGCGTCGGCATCGTTCATCGCCACTCCAATATCTTCCTGATTTAGCGGGTACGTCAGGTGGGTGTGCAAGTCGATCAGACCGGGTAGAATTGTCTTCCCCGAAACGTCGACCACGTGCGCGTCTTTCGGCCAATCGGTCGAGCCGGGCGGCAGAATCTTTACAACTTTATTCCTCTCAATAACTAGCGTGCCCTCCCGCGCAGGCGCTCCCGTGCCATCAAAGATTCTTCCATTGCGCAGAACCAGCGTGCCTTCCGGCCCTCGCGGTCCCGGCTTCACGACGGTGCGTCGCGGATCATCGCTTACCGGTGTCTTCGGATCGAGAAACTTTCTGCGATCTTGCGCCTTCTCTTGTGTCCAGCTTTGCGAGCCGAAAAGCAAGAGAAAAACCATCAGGCCCAGCGCCTTTGTTTTCATTCTTCCGTCCTCCACGGACGAGTTTTTATCACAGTTCCACGCTCTCTGGGCCGCTCAAAGAGAATTGCGGCGACACGCTGGTCACGCGCCGCCCGCAATCTTTCAAATCTTTTTGTCCCAACCCGCTACTTCGGAGCTTCTTCCTTCTTTTCAGCCTCCGCAAACTCCCTGGACCACAACCCAAACGCTTTCAACATCTCATCCTGATGCTGCGCGCACAGCATTTTCACGGTCTTTTCCACAGGCCATGGCGATGCAAAACGCTCCGGCCGGTCCGCAATCCAGTAAGCCGCCAGCGCCATCAACGTGGCGTTTTGCGCCAGCACGTCCGGGTTCACCGCTTCCAGCGCGTCCGCCGACGAGTGATGTGTGTATTTGTACTCCGGCGAATCCTGATCCATGTTGATTCCCGGCAATCCGGCCATCGAGAAGGGCAGTGTGTCCGTCCCACTTTCCACTTTGTCAGTCACGGCAATGTTCCGAATCGACGAGAGCGACTGCGCGAAGAGCTGAAAGCTCGCCACCAAATCGTCCCGCCCTCCTAATTGAAATTCCCTTACCGGTCCTTGCCCGTTATCCAGCACCAGGTTGCCCAAATGATTGGCCATCTCCGATTGATGCTGTTTCATGTACGCGAACGAACCGTCCAGTCCCTGCTCCTCTCCAGTGAACAACACAAAGCGAATCGTCCGTCGCGGCCTCATCCCCGAACGCACAATCGCTTCGGCCGACGCCAACACGCTTGCCGAGCCCGTGCCGTTGTCCGTCGTTCCTTCCGACAGGTCCCAGGAATCCAGATGCGCGCCCACCACAAGCACCTGCTCTGGATTCTCGCGCCCGCGAATTTCTCCCACCACGTTCGCCGACTCCACCGGCCCGCTTGTAAACGTATTCTGCACGTTAAAGCGCACGCGCACTTTTTTCCCGTTCTCGACGTATCGTTCGAGTTGCCCTTGATCCTCGGCGGTCAGCGACAACACCGGCATAGCAAAATCAGCGTCAAAGCCAAGTATCCCGGTGTGCGTAAGATTCATTCCCACGGCCTTCGATCCTCCCTGGCCCCCGATCACCGCCACCGCTCCCGCTTTGCTGGCCGCCTTCAGGAAATCTCCATAGATGGCAAACAGCGAATCCACATCCTTCTTTGGAGCGCCCTTCATGACCACCAGCACAATCTTTCCGGAAAGCCGCGAAGTGTGTTTGGCCTCTTCTTCGATATCGAAGAGATTCGCGGCTACGACTTCACCTTCCGCGCCCCCTGCTGGCGTCGATCCCGTCCAGCCCATTGCATCCACGTGCAACGGCCGCCGAACAGGCAGGAGCAATTCTCCTTGCGCCGTGCCGCGCGTCCATCCACGCCAGAGCTGGTATTTTTCCTTGTGTACGTTTTCGAGGCCCATGGCCTTCATCTTCCCCACGCCCCACTCTTCGGCCTTTCGTTCCGACGGCGATCCTGTCACGCGCGCGCCAATGTCATCGCTCAGCTCAGTGAGATATTGGAACGCGTGCGAATCCATCATCCCTTCGCCCGCAATCTTCACGAGGGCCGGCTTCGTACCATCCTCGTCCGGCCCCTTTGGCACCGGCCGGTTATCCGCCCGCGCCGTCCCCAAGCACAATT
>DASQYT010000304.1:0-18360 GCA_035639075.1 Candidatus Elarobacter sp. | reverse complement strand
AAAGATGATCGAAACGGAAATCAGAAGCGAAAAACGGACGCGGCGTCCCTCCATCAGTTAGAATCCCCCTGTGGCCGCCAGCAGTCTGCATTAATTCATAGCACACGCACATCGTGCTCTCAACGCGGCTTCGGCCAGCGCGTTCCAGAATATCATTGTATTGTTGGATGGTTGCTGCAAAGGGGGACCATTTGAACAGGCTCGCGGGCGTGTTGTCGAAAGTTTTCCGATTCACCATTGTTTTGGCGGCGCTCGCGGCGATTGGCCCGGCGTCGTTCGCGGCAGGGAAGCGCTCGGGACGAGTCGCTCGCGTACAGACCGGGCTGGACATTCTCGCAGCGCAAAAGTTCGCGCCACTTCGCGGGAAGCACGTTGGACTGATCACCAATCACACCGGTGTCGATTCGCAAGGCAAAAGCACAGCAGACCTTTTGTCACACGCGCCTTCCGTGCAGTTAGTCGCCTTGTTTAGCCCGGAGCACGGGCTGGCCGGACGCAAAGACGAAAGAGTGTCTTCCTCGAAAGATCCTACAACGGGTTTGCCGGTTTACAGCCTGTATGGCGAGACGCTGCGCCCCACCGACGAAATGTTCAATGGCATCGACACGCTGGTATTCGATGTCCAGGACGCGGGCGTGCGGTTTTATACCTACACGGTGACCATGGCGTATTGCATGGAGGAGGCCGCGAAACGAAAGATCGCTTTCTTCGTGCTGGACCGGCCGGATCTCCTGGGTGGAGAGATTATCGAAGGGCCGATGCTCGACGCGGACAAGACCAATTTCGTCGCGTACTATCCACTGCCGGTGCGCTACGCGCTGACGATCGGCGAACTCGCGCAATTGTTCAACGCCGAAAATCATATCGGCGCCGATCTGCACGTCATCACAATGAGAAACTGGCATCGCAACTATTTTTTTGAGAGCACCGGCATCAAGTGGATTCCGCCGTCGCCGAATCTCCGGACGATCAAGGGATCGATCCTTTATCCCGGGATCGAAATCCTGCAGAGCGCGGGAGTCTCCGTAGGGCGCGGGACGCAAACTCCGTTCGAGGAATTTGGAGCGCCGTGGATGAACGGCGATGAAGTGGCGGCGGCGCTGAATGTCCGGAATCTTCCTGGCGTGCGTTTCGCCGGGCAGCCGTTCATTCCCATTGCCGGATTGTACAGCGGGCAACGTTGCGGCGGCGTTTCCATCAAGATTACAGATCGCTTCAAAGTGCGTTCGATGCGTATGGGATTGGAAATCGCCGCCATTTTGCAAAAACTCTACCCGAAACAATTTGAAATTTCGAAAATGATCGAGCTCGTTGGAAACGGGGATACCATGCAGCAGTTGCAGTCCGGCGTACCGCCGGAAAAGATCGTTGCGAGCTGGTCGGAGTCTATTACGGCTTTCGACCAAGTCCGCCGCAAGTATTTTCTCTACAAATAATTTGCGCATGGAGGAGGTCCGATTTTGGTCAGTTGACGTTGAGAGACTTGGCCGTTTTAATTAGGCACAGAGCTTTGGAAACTGCATGGAATGATATGATGAAGCGTTGGGTTAAGGACAGCAAGATGGGTGGCGGAACGGGGAATCGGAGGACCTACGGGGCGCGCATCATTCGCGATCCCGGAACATGTGGAGGGGAGCCTGTCTTTAAGGGCACGCGAGTGACTCTGCGTACTGTGCTCGCGAGCCCCGCTGATGGAGATTCCCCCGAAGAAATTCTCGTCGATTTCCCGAGCCTGAAAATGGAGGATGTCCAAGCGGCCATTGCGTTTGCCGCATCATCCGCAGGAGAGGATTTGCCCGTTCCAGTGGTTCCGCCCATTCGATGAAGATCAAGCTGGATGAAAATCTACCCCTCCAGGTTGCGGCATTTCTGAAAAGCGTTGGTCACGACGTGCACACCCCACATGACGAGGGACTCATTGGGTGCGCGGATGAAGAAATTTGGGACGCGGCGCAGAAGGAATCAAGATTTCTGATTACCCAGGACTTGGACTTCTCAGACTTGCGGCGGTTTGCCCCTGGATCGCACCATGGCATCCTGCTTGTACGCCTTCGTTCGCCCAACCGAAGAAGCCTAGCGGCACGGATCAAAGAACTGTTCTAAGAAGAGAACGTCGGCGAATGGGCTGAGAGTTTTGTCGTAGCGACAGAGCTCAAGACGCGAGTGCGGAAGCCTGGGGCGAGGTAGTTTTTTCTCGGAATAGGATCCTTCTGCATCCATTGCTCATAGCCTTCTCACGCGCGAATGAGAGTGGTAGAGTCCTCCCATGCGAATTGTGTCGCTGCTGCCGTCGGCTACGGAAATTCTCTTCGCGCTCGGTCTCGACCGCGAAATCGTGGGCGTAAGCCACGAGTGCGCCTACCCACCTCAAGCCAAGACGAAACGCGCGGTGATTCATTCGCGGCTGCCGCACGGTGCATCGCCGGCAGAAATTGACCGGCTCGTGAGCGAGTATGTACACCGCGGCGAAAGTTTGTACGCCGTGGATGTCGAGACGCTGGAAGCATTGGCGCCGGACCTGATCGTCACCCAGGACTTGTGCCATGTTTGCGCGGCGTCTCCCGATGATCTAGCTACGGCGCTGACGCGGTTCGAGCGGCGGCCCGAAGTTCTTTGCCTCAATCCTCAGGATCTGGGCGACGTCTGGCGCGACATACTCTGGGTGGGAGAAGAATCCCGCCGCGGTTCTCAGGCGGAAGCGCTGGTGAAAGAGATCGGCGCGCGTGTCGGGGCCTTGGAGAAGCAGTTGCCGCAGACGGAGAAGCGTCCTCGCGTGGCGTTCCTCGAATGGCTGCAGCCGTTTTACGTGGGCGGACACTGGGTTCCGGAAATGATCCAAGTGGCCGGCGGGGAGGACGTTCTGGGCAAAGTGCGCACCCCTTCTTCCCGCGTTCATTTGCAAGACATCGTGGAGGCGGAGCCAGAGATTCTGCTGATCGCGCCTTGCGGCTACGGCGTCCAGCAAGCGAGCAAGGAATACCTTTCCATGGAGCTTGCCGAGCAGTGGAATGCCATGCCCGCCGTTAGAAACGGACGCGTGTACGCGCTGGAAGCCAATAGTTACTTTTCGCGCCCCGGTCCGCGCCTGGTTACCGGCATTGAGGCGCTTGCCAAACTTTTCCATACGGCCATCGAAGTGACGCGCGAAGCCGAATCCGCCGTCTTGCCAATCCATGGGGGCGCGCACGCACGTGCAGCCTCGATATAGCTCCACATTTCTTGCAAAGACTTCAGAGATGCCAGCAACTCGTCTTGGCGCGACGGTCTTGCCGAGCAGGGGCGCAGCAATGCTGCGCCCCTGCAACCGCGTAACGATCCGAATTATGGACACCTGCTCCAAAGACCAGTTGACAATTCACGGCTTATATATAAGAATCTTACATGTAAGGGAGCGACTTATGATCGGACCAGGAATCAAGCGCGGTACGGCGGAACTCGCGATCCTCAGCGTTCTGGAGGAAGGCCCGCTGCACGGCTATGAAATGGCGCGGCGCATCGAGAAGCAAACCAAGGGCGCGCTGCGCTTCACCCTCGCCGCTCTCTACCCGATGCTTTACCGCATGGAACAGCGCGGCTGGATTCGCGGCGCGTGGGAAACCAGCCAGTCGGGGCGGCGCAAGCGTTGTTACCGCCTCACTCCGGCAGGGAGGAAGAAACTGTCGCCCTTGCGGAAGGAATGGGAGGAACTTTTCGGCGCCCTGAAGCGGCTAACGAAGGTGGCCCATGCCTGATTGGAGAGAAATCGTTAGCAAGGGGCTGTCTGGCCTGAAGCTTGGTGCTGACGAGAAGGAAGAAGTGCATGCAGAACTCGCGGAGCACTTGGAAGAAACCTACGAAGCTTTGCTCAGGGAAGGCATGTCTGAGTCCGCAGCGATTCGCCGCACGCTTTCGCTGGCCGAGGATTGGAACGATCTGCGCCGAAAAATTCACTGGGCACGGAAAGGAAAGGAGACTATGACAGACCGCATGAAGCAGTTATGGCTGCCTGGGATCCTGGCCTTTGCCTTGTCTACTGGAATGCTCGTGCTCATCCAAACCTACGGTCCCAAACTCTGGGTCGCATCATGGAGGGGCGTCCTTCCTTTCGGGAAGCTTTACATCCCTTGGTTGCTACTCCTACCGATCGTTGGCGCGATGGGTGCTTATTTTTCTCGCCGCGGTGGCGGCTCTAGAAGGTTGATGCTCTCTTCCGCAGTTTTTCCCGTGTTGCCATTTCTGGCATCGATTCTGTTGGTTCCTGTCAGCCTAATGTTCGGAGATTTCATCGGTCAAAACGTAGGGCTCATGTCTCTTGTTATGGCTTTGCTTGGGTGGGTGGTGGTTCCCGGAGCGGCTCTTCTCGCCGGTGCGCTACCCGTGCTGTTTTTCTTCTCTCGGCAGAAAGATCCGCAGCAGACGGCATTCTAATAATTATGGTGGTGCATGCCTGATTGGCGAGAACTGGTTGGCAAAGGACTCTCTGACCTGAAGCTTGGCGCGGGCGAGAAGGAAGAAGTGCATGCGGAACTCGCGGAGCACCTGGAAGAAACTTACAAAGCTCTGCGAGCAAGAGGTCTACCGGAACAAACAGCCACGCAGCAAACACTTGCACAAGTCACCGATTGGCAGGATTTGCGCCGAAGGATTCAGACCGCCAGGGCAAAGGAGAACATCATGAACGACCGTGTCAGGCAAATCTGGCTCCCCGGATTTGTGGCACTTGTGCTTACGACGTGTCTTTTTGCGCTGAACGAGATTTTTGGTCCCAAGCCCTGGGTTTTCATGAAGGTGGGCCAGCTTCCGATGGTAGTGCTCTTCATTCCCGTGTTGCTTTCATTGCCGCTCGTCGGAGCCTTGGGCGCTTATCTCTCCTATCGCGCAGGCGGTTCCCGGCGCGCGATATTTTCTGCGATTGTCTTTCCGGTCTTGCCATTTCTTGCCTCGATTGTGGTGGTGCTTCCTGTCAGTCTGGTCTTCGACCGCTTTATTGGTCACAACAGGGCGCCAATGGAACTTCTTATGGCTCTGCAGGGGTGGGTGTTAGCTCCCGTGGTTGCTCTTCTGGCAGGCGGCTTACCGGCACAATTCTTTCTTTCGCGGCGGCTACGTGCTCAAGGCATCTCCGGCCACTAAGCTCGCGCGGCTCCAGTAGCGATAGAAGGGAAGGCCGGCGAGAATCAAGAGCAAGCCGACCGAGGAGCGGCCGGGGCGGTCGATCCAGATATTAATGGTGAGGGCCAGCGCGCCGGCGACAAAAATGCCAGGCACCCACGGATAGCCCCAGCAGCGATAGGGGCGCGGCAAATCGGGCTCGGTCTTGCGCATGCGAAACAGCGCCACGACGGCGGAAGCGTAGAAAATCCACGCAGCAAAAATAAAAAGATTGGTCAATTCTTCGAAAGTGCCCGTCAACGCCATCAAACTTGCCAGCACGCCTTGAAAAATCAGCGAACGGCCGGGGGTGCGGAATTTAGGATGGATACCTCCGACGATCTTGAAAAAGATTCCGTCGCGGGCCATGGCATAGCCTACTCGCGCTCCGCTGAGCACGGATGAATTCATCGAGCCCAGGGCGGAGATGACCATTGCAAAAGTGATCCAGCTGGCGGCAGTCGCGCCTTTAATGTGCGCAACCACATCGGAGGCGATGTGCTGCGATGCGGCTACGGTTTCAAACGGCAGCACATTCAAGCAAGCCCAGGTAAAAAGCAGGTAAATCACGGCGACAAATCCGACTCCACCGACCAGCGCGCGCGGGAAATTCTTCTGTGGATTTTCGACTTCGGAGCCGACGAGATTTAGGTCTTCCCAACCGTCATACGCCCACAAAGCCGCTGCCAGCGCGGCAAGGAATGCGCTGAAAATCGCGCTAGCTCCCATTCCCGTCGCGGGCCAGAAAGGTTGGGGTCCGCCGGTCTGAGCGCTCGCGGGCGCGAAAAATGCCACACCAATCACGATGACAACCGAAGTGATCTTGATGGTGGTCAAAAAAACTTGGACTGCTCCGCCTAGACGTACGCCGAGATAGTTGATGCCGGTCATGATAAGGAGCCATACGACCGCCAGCGGTTGCGCCCAGGTGAAAACGAAATTATACGGCTTGATCCAGCCGGTAAGACCGGGAATGGCAATGTGAACAGTGAATAGCGGCACGGCGATAACCGGGAGGAGAAAGCTGAGGAAGCGCATCATGCCGGCGGAAATCGAGGCGAGCGAACTGGGGCGGCCGACGATGGAATGCATCCAACCGAAGATGAAGCCGTAAACGGGACCGAAGCCGCGGCGGAGATAAGCGTATTCGCCGCCGGCTTCCGGAATCATGGAACCCAGCTCGGCAAAAGAAAACGCGCCGAAGATGGAAAGAATCGCGCCGACGATCCAGGCTGCGAAGACGACGGAGACGCTGCGGCCTTCGCGCGCCATTTCCGCGGGCTTGAGAAAAATTCCCGTGCCGATCATCGTGCCGACGACGATGGCAGCGGACGCCCACGCGCCCAGCCCGCGCACTAAGTCCGGACGCTTTTCGTTCAATTTTTCCTCACCTTCACGTGCCCAAGGTGCCTTGATTGCGCGGCTGTGAGATTCGGCTCGCGATCGAGCCGACGACAAACGTGACGATCGACCCAATCATAAAGAACCATGTAAACGCCACGTTCGTAAATCGAAATATGCATAGAATTGCGGCCAAGCCAACAATCATTCCAGCCAAGGCGCCGCGCGCATTGGCGCCGCGGTCGAACGTGCCGAGAAGAAAGAGGCCGAGCAGGCTGCCGAAGGGAAGAGATGCGACGGTCAGCCCCGCCTCCAGAAGCGGCCCCCATTTCACGAAGCCGAAACCCATCAGGACCAGGCCCCAGAAGAGGGTCATGCCGCGCGAGAGCCTCAGAAATTGGCCCGCATCGGCGCTCCGTCCGCGCAGCCTTGCAAAATCAAGAACGCTCGAGGCCGCGAGGGAGTTTAGCGAGCCGCTGGCATTGGACATAGCCACAGCCACAATCGAAGCGAGCAGCAAGCCTGCAAGCCCCACGGGCATTTCGCGTACAAGAAAAAGGGGAAGGATGCGGTCAGCGCGTTCGCCGGGCGTTAATAAGGGTGAGTGCTGCGCGAAAACGTAAAGCAAAACGCCGATCAAGAGAAACACGATGAATTGGACAAGCACGATAACGCCACTGGCGAGCAGGGCGCGGCGGCTGTCGCGTTCACTCTTCGCGGCGAGGAGACGCTGCACGATAATTTGATCGGTGCCGTGGGTGGCCATGGTGAGAAAGGCCCCGCCGATCAGTCCGGACCAAAATGTGTACTTTGCGGCGACATTCCAGGAAAAATCGAGAACTTGCAATTTGTGTCCCGCGGCGCCTGCGACTTGCGTGACTTCGCTCCAGCCGCCGGGAATGCGGTGCAGCAAAACGAAAAATGTGACCGCGCTGCCGGTGAGGTAGAGCAGCAACTGCGCGACGTCCGTCCAAATCACGGCTTTCATGCCGCCTTCGAAGGTGTAGAGCACGGTGAGCGCGATGACGATGACCACCGCGAGCTTCTCCGAGGTGCCGAGCACGACGCTGACGACCAGCGCAATAGCCGAGACGCGCACGCCTTCGGCAATCGCCCGTGTGATCAGGAAAGTGCTGGCGGCGACGGCGCGAATGCGTTCACCGAAGCGCTTTTCGATCAGCGCGTAGGCGGTGAAAAATTCGCCGCGAAAATATCCGGGCAACAGCAACAATACGATGAGCACGCGGCCGATCAGGTAGCCGAAGACGAGTTGAAGAAAAGTGAGATTTCCGCCGTAAGCGATTGCGGGCGTGCCGATGATGGTGAGGGTGGAGGTTTCCGTTGCGACGATCGAAAACGCCAGCGCCCACCACGGCGCGGTGCGGCCGCCCAGAAAATAGTCCGTGGCGTTTTGCTGGCCGCGGCGGAAACGCATCCCCAGCGCGGTAACGCCGAGCAAATAGGCAATGACAATGGCAAGGTCGAGCGGATGGATGCGCATCGAGTATCTTTTCCGCGCATTTTGGATGCTGCGGAAAAGTGCGTCGAGGATAGTGGCGGCGCGCAGCCGCGTCAAGAAAACTCTGAGGAATGCGGACGGGATCACAACACCTACTGAACTTTTCCGGTTTGCGCACGCGCGCCACACTCGGCGCTACGATTGCCGGGCGTTCTCGCATATCCTTTTCTCATGCGCTATGTTCTGGGATTTGATGGCGGGGGCACGAAGACGGAGTGCGTGTTGATGGACGAAACCGGCGCGATTCTGATGCGCGCGCGGTCCGGAGCTTCCAACCCCACGACTTTCGGCGAGGACACGTCGCTAGCTTCGCTGACGCAAGGGGCAAGCGATGCGCTGCGAGCGGCGGGAAAATCCGAGCAGGATGTGGCGTACCTCGTTGCGGGCATCTCGGGTGCGGGGGAGACGGCCATGCGCTGCGCGTTGCAGTCAGGCCTGCAGCCGAAACTCCCGAATGCGAAGATCTGCGTTACAAGCGATCTTGTGCTTTCCCTGGCGGCCACGGGAGAAATTCCAAGTGTGGTCGTGATTGCCGGGACAGGTTCGGCGGTGCTGGGAAGGACAACGCCGGTCAAATTGGCGCGCGCCGGCGGGTTTGGACCGGTGATTGGCGACCCAGGGAGCGCCTACGACATCGGCAGGAAAGCCGCTGCTGTGTGCGTTCAGAAACATCTCAACAATGAGGCGTTTTCCCTGGGTGTGAAAATTCTTGTGGCTTTTGGCTGGAAGTTTGATGAGTTTTTAGATCAAGCGCGCGCCCAGCCTGCAGCCGTGTTTCCAAAGATTTTTCCCGTCCTAGCAAACGCGGCAGAAAGCGGCGACGCTGCGGCGCAGGCACTCCTGGCCGCCGGAGCGCAGGATTTGCGAGATCAGGCACGCGAGGTCGTTGAGAAACTGAAATTGACAGGCGCGAGCTTCTTTCTGGCCAAAACTGGCGGAGTGTTCGATGGCAGCGCCTTCCTTAATTCTCAATTCGATAGCATGATCCAGAAAATTGCTCCGAAGGCAAGAATCGGTCCTCTGCCGCGCTCGGTGGCTGAAGCTGCGGCCCAATTGGCGCGAGAAGCGCTAACGAATCCGCTGGTGCTTGACGAGAGTTAAGTCATGGCGGACCTCAAGAACATGGATCGCGAGCGCGCGCTCATGGCCACAGGCGAAGAGCTTGCCGGACTGGTGCATCATCCTTCGGCCGACGTGCTCCTCGCGCTGCTTGATAACCCGGCGCTGGACGAAACGCAAGTCTGTCTGCTGCTCGAGCGAAAAGATTTGCCGGGAGAAATTCTCGAAGAAATCGCGCGAAGGAAAGCGCTGCTAAAAAGCTACCGGGTCAAAAAGGCGCTGGCGTTTCATCCGCGGAGCCCGCGGCTGGTCAGCCTGCGACTGCTTCGCGATCTTTACTTGATGGACCTGGTGCAGGTTGCGATTTTGCCGGGTGTTTCCCCAGAACTGAAGCGCAACGCCGAAGAGCAATTAATTGCACGGCTGCCGCAGCTTCCGCTCGGCCAGAAAATCACGCTGGCACGGCGCGGACCGGCACGTGTGGCCGGTGCGCTGCTCGCGGAAGGCCATGCGCAAGTGATTTCCGTCGTTCTAGACAATCCGTACATGACCGAAGCACAAATTTTGAAGGCCCTGTCCCGAGAAAAACTTCCCGTTTCTGTGATTCCCGCCATCATTCAGCATCGGAAGTGGTCGATCAGCTATAACATCCGTCTGGCACTCATCCGCCATCCCGCGGCGCCGCTGGCGACGGTTCTTTCCTATCTGCCGCACCTCACCGTATCTGATCTGCGCGAATTGGCTTCGCCCGGCATCGTTCCGGAAAGCCTTCGCAAGTATCTGCAGGCCGAAGTCCAACGCCGCATGCGCGCCGGCGAAAAGGCGAAAAGCGGGAGCGCTCCTGGGGAGGATCCTCAGGAACCGAAGCAAGACTGAGTATCCGCTGTTCCATTCGCAGATCATGTCACCTGGGCGACTTGCTCTGCATGGAAGCTCACATTGCCGGGAACAAAACATACGCCTCCGGCGTCGTATGTGTTGTGGCGGAAGAAGGCGTATCCTTACAGCAGAGAGGCGGCGATTTCGCCCGAGCGCCGTGGTACGTAATCCCTGGCAGGGGGTTGCACCAGATTCATGGGCACTGGGGATCATCCCGTCCGGCGACTCGAACGCCGCTGGGCGCCGCGCTACTCGTTCCGTGCCAACCTCGAGATCGAATGGGGCTCCGCGGTCCTTCGCGGAAGCACGCGCGACATCAGCTCAAACGGAATGTTTATCGAAGCGGTCGATCCTCTCTGGGTGGGCGCTGGCTTTACCGCGCGACTGACTCTCGATCGCCCCGTAAAACTCGACTGTTTCGTGAAGCGGATCGAGCCCGGGAAGGGCATGGGCGTATCCGTGGCGGTCTCCGAATCCGAAAGCCAGAAGCTTTTCCACGAGCTGCTTTCCTCGCTCTCCACTTCGGGCACGTAATCCCGTCTTATACTAAGAATGATGACACGCTGCGTTGATTGCGGTGCGGAGAGGATTGCGGATCAGTGTCCCTCGTGCGGGCTGACTTCAGCGGCCGCGGAAGTCATGTTCCGCAGGCGACTGCTCAAGCGCACGGCGATATTTCTCGCCGGGTCGCTGGCGTTTCCTTACGTCAGCCAGATTTACCCGCCGCTCGAGTTGGACCTCATGCTGGTATTTTTCGGAGGGCTTTTCTTCCTCGCGCTGGCCATCGCCGTGGTCCTGGAGCGGCGGGCGAGAAATCACCTGGAACTCGAAGTGCTCAAGCGTGTGTACGCGGGATTCATTCCGCTGCCATGGATTTTAGCTGCGACGCTACTGGCGAACGGAGCGTTGGACGCAAAAGAGAACGCAACCTATTACGCCACAACTGTGGATGGCCGCTACAACATGTCGGGAATCGTCCTCGGCACACGGCGGCTGATCGTTCATTCCTGGCGCGAAGGGCGGAGAGTCGAACGGTTGGCCGTGAATTTTGATGATTTCGGTCGCTTTCACGCTGGTGATGCGGTGTCTGTGGGCGTCAAACCGGGCGCGCTCGGGATCCCTTGGTATTACGGCGTGTATCGCCGATAATCTCTCCCGCAAAGCTCATTCCCTGTGGCTCACTCCTTTAGGGGTGAGGCCTTCCTTGTCTGCAGCGCGATGCCAACCCCGAAGCAAAAGCCTCAGGCCTGAAGGCTTGAGCTACAGGTCATTCAGTACGCGGGTTTGCCGTTGATGAGAAGAGGGATTTGCAGCTCGAGGATGTGGCCATCCTTGCCGAGGCGGAATCGCACCAGTTGCATGCTACCGACGTCGCGCGTTTTCCAGTCGGGAGTCTCGAGCGGCTGTTCCGGTTTATCCGAGGGTGACCATTCCACTTCTTCGCCGCGCGGCTTCACGGTTTGCGGATCGACTTCGTAAGCCTCTTGTTCTTTTGTGTCGACGAGGAGATAGCGCTTCCATAGGTGTACCAGCAGCAGGCCTTTTTTCTCGGTGTGATAAATATTCCAGGACTTCGGCGCCTCGTCGTTGAATTTCACGATGGCAAATGCCACTGATTTCCAGAGAGGCTTCTCTTCGGCCGACTGTGAACTAGCTAAGAGAGGCAATGAGCAAATCGTCAAAGAAAAAATGGCCAGCGCTGCGGGCAGACTCCCGGTTTTCAATTCCTGACCTCACTGAAGGACTTGTCGAGGAGCTTGATGGCTTCGTCGACGTCGGGCTTGGTCGTGTTCAGCATGGGGGCGAGGCGCAGGGTATTGCCGTAGAGGCCGCCCTTGCCAATGAGCAGGCCGTTTTGGCGCGCGCGCTCCATCACTTGCGTTGTAGCTTCGGGAGCAGGCTCCTTCGTCTTGCGGTCTTTCACCAATTCGAGCGCTTGCATCAACCCCATACCGCGCACGTCGCCAATCAGCGAATGCTTTGCCTGCAATTCTTCCAGCTTGCTACGGAAATATTTTCCGACCACGTCCGCGTTCTCCAACAAATTTTCTTCCTCGATCAGCTCGATGGTGGCTCTGGCCGCTACGCTTGTTACCGGATTGCCGCCAAATGTGGCAATGTTCGCGCCCTGGAAGCTGCCGGCGATTTCCGGCGTGGTCACAGTCAAACCTACGGGCACGCCATTGGCCATGCCTTTCGCGCTGGTGATCATGTCCGGAATCACTTCCCACTGCTCGATGCCGAACCATTTCTTTCCGGTGCGGCCCCAGCCCGTCTGCACTTCGTCGGCGATGAACAGCGCGCCATACTTCTTCACGATATTGAAAACGATCTTGAAGTACTCCTTCGGCGGCGTGATGAATCCGCCGACGCCTTGAATCGGTTCGGCAATGAACGCGGCGATGTTGCCGCTTGTGCCCGTTTGAATGAGGTTTTCCACGTCTCCCGCGCAGGCCACTTCGCAATCGGGATATTTCAAGTGCAGCGGGCAGCGATAGCAGTAGGGATTGACGGCATGCGAGATTCCAACGCTGATGACACCAGCTTTGCGATAAGGCGCGTGCGCGGTGACGGCTTTCGCGAGCGAGGAGCCGCCGGAATAGGCGTGGCGCAGCGCGACCACGTCGAAACTGCCGGTGGACATGCGCGCCAGCAAAATGGCGGCTTCGTTGGCTTCGGTGCCGGAATTGGTGAAGAAGCTCTGCTGCAAATTCCCCGGCGTGATCTGCGCGATCTTTTCCGCGAGCGCCACGATGTGTTCAGTGGGATAGAGAGTCGAAGTGTGCTGCAAACGGTTGACCTGCGCGCTCACTTTGCTGCTGATTTTCGGGTTGCAGTGCCCCACGGAGACGGTCAGGATGCCGCCAAAAAAATCCAGATACTTGTTGCCTTCCACGTCCCAGAGGTGCTGCATCTCGCCGCGATCGGCCACCAGCGGCTGCTGGAAATAATTGGTCACCGAGGGCCACAGATACTTTTTGTGCTTGGCGACAGCTTTTTCGCTGCGCGCGCTGCGGGCGAGCTGGGATGCCGGTACAAAATGTGCAGGCGTAGTCACGGACGAATCCTCTGATCCAGTGTGGCGGCCATTTCAATGGGCCATCCGACTTCGAGTGTACGATGCGGCCTGCGCTGCGGCAAGCGGCCGGTGAACGGTACTCCGGTAGCCGGAATCCAGAGAGGAGATTAGAGATTTGCATTTGCCAGCACGGAGGGTGGGTTGGGGCCCGGGCTCGGAGCGGGCCCCGAATCGGGAGTTTCGATTCTTGTTTGCGCTGCACTTTGAGCAGATGGAATGGAATCAAGCAATTTTCAGGCCGCAGCGTGTTTGGATATGGGAAGAGCCTTGACCTCGATTTTCTTTGGCGCGCCGCTGCGGAAATGGGAGCGGTGATTTCGAGAGTTCTGTAAGAAGCACCGGACTACTGCTTCATGTGCAAAATTGAACAGACATTAGCGGATCCAGTTTCATAGCCTGAAGCCAGGTAACCATGACTGCGCCGGGGGGCAGTATGGGGTTGAAAGGTGCTGCCGCCCCGGCCTATCGACTGGTTGTTCATGTCGCCGGAACCAAACCGGACCTGCAGCAAGGGGAACGAGCACCAAAGGGGCCTGGCCGTGCTGTCCGCGAGCACTACCCATGCGCTGCAGACTTCTTCTGCAATCCAATGCGGCGGCAATGGACCAGGGCTGTCCCATAACAATCCGTGGCCTATCTCCCACCTGTTCCAAATTGCACAGATAGGCTTCCGTCTCTGCGTCATCATGTAAACATGCCTAAGAAAAGGGCGATGGAGGCATCTCGCCGAGCGACGCTTACTGGCGTTCGGAAAGAAATGGCCAAGTCACGCGTGGCTAAGTCCGCGCGAAAAGAGTATGCCAATTTGTCCTTGCCGGTGCGATTGACTAAGGCAAGGAAACCGCCCCGTCGTGAAAGGTAAAGAATCCGAATTAATTCGAGGGCTAGCTTTGAAATAGTGGCTATGCGAAATTGCGGCCCGCGACGGCGCCGACTAACTTTGCATTTGACAACCAGGAAAAAACCCTGTCTTGAGCAGCTTAATTTTGATAAAATCCTCTTCAAGCGGTGTTTTATGAAAGCTATCGCGAGTTCACGCAAAAGAAAATCCCTGAAAAAACAGGCCTTTGATGCCCAGGCTTTTCTGGATTCCGCCGGCGTGTCGAGAAAGGTTGTGGTGTATCGAAAGTTGCAGAAGGTCTACTCCCAGGGGGATTGTGCCACTAGTGTGATGTATATCCAGGAAGGCGGCGTAAAACTGTCCGTTGTTAACGAGGTTGGCAAAGAAGCGGTCGTGGCCATTCTGGGGCCCTCCGACTTTTTTGGCGAGGGGTGCCTGGCAGGGCAGGAAGTTCGCATGGGAACCGCCACGGCGATTGCCCCCACGTCCATCCTAGTCATTGAAAAAAAGGAGATGATGCGCGTGCTTCACGCGGAGCATGCACTCTCCGACCGCTTCATGGCTTACATCCTTTCTCGCAATATCCGCATTGAGGAGGATTTGATCGATCAGCTTTTTAACTCCAGCGAGAAGCGGCTGGCGCGGACTCTTCTGTTGCTCACTCGCTATGGCCGGAACTCCGAGCCTCAAAAGGTGCGCCCCGAAGTCTCCCAGGAAATGCTCGCGGAGATGATTGGTACGACGCGCTCGAGGGTCAACTTTTTTATGAATAAATTCCGCAAGTTGGGATTCATTCGCTACAACGGTGGACTTCAGGTCAACAGTTCGTTGCTGAGCGTGGTCTTGCACGAATAGTTGGCCGTTTTGTGAAACGATTCAGGAGATTTTGACACTACCGTCATATCGCCTGGTTATGTTGAATTGGGCGATGGACGCTTAAGACCATGGTGCCCGGAAAGACCCCCTCGCGGCCCACGTCCCCATCAAGGAGATTGACCTCCCGCGTGCCAACGCCCGGAGACGTGTGGGTCTACTGGCGATGCCATGGACGCGAAGACGTCTCGCGCGTACGCGATATGAGCATGGGGGGATTGTTCATCGAGACATCCGAGCCGAAGGATGAGGGTGTCCGAGCCAGATTGGATTTTCTGGTGCAAGAAGGGCAGATCCGCGCCGACGCCGAAGTGCGGCATGCAAGCTCCGGAATCGGATTAGGGCTGAAATTCACGGCGCTCAGTGAACAGGACCGGCCGAAACTCGTTGCCTTGTTGACCAGATTGCGTGCGGCTCGGAATTCTCACTGAAAATCGCATTATCCCTGTTGAGGCTCGCCTCTCTGCAACACTCCACGATAGAATTCCACAAAGCTTCGCTTTCGAATGATGAGTCAAACCAGGATTCACCTCCGGCTTGCTGTTCCCGAAGATGTGCCCATTTTGCGTGAATTGATCGAAGCGTCCGTGCGCGGATTGCAGGCTCAGGACTACACGCAAGCGCAAATCGAAGGTGCGCTCAAAACGGTTTTTGGCGTCGATAGCCAGCTTATCGCCGACGGAACGTATTTCGTGGCGGAGACTGAGGCTGGCGCAGCGCATCGTTCCGAAGCTATGAACTCGCAAACCGGATTGATGATCGTCGGTTGCGGCGGCTGGAGCAAGCGCAAGACGCTCTACGGCAGCGATCACTGGACAGGACGCGAAGATGCTCTTCTGGACCCTCATCACGATGCGGCAAAGATTCGTGCGTTTTTTATCCATCCAGACTGGGCTCGCCAGGGAGTCGGCGGCATGATCCTGAAGGCTTGCGAGGATGCGGCAAAATCCGCCGGATTTACTCGCTTCGAAATGGGCGCAACGCTGACCGGAGCAAAGCTTTTCGGTGCCAAGGGCTATGTCGCCGTGAAACCCATCTCGATCCCCCTGGCGAATGGAGAATCGCTCCCGGTGATCCACATGGAGAAGCCAGCGTGACAGAGTCAGAGGAGAGCGCTGAGTCGGCGGGCTGAACCGCACGATGCAGGAGCCGTCGCAGGTATAATGCCCGCTATGAATTTAGCGCTACGGCTCCTTCGCCGCGCATACGGAATGTTCGCGCGCGTATTTCCGCAGTGCAGCGTGATTTCCCAGGCGATTGCGTTCAATCTCTTCCTCGCCTTTTTTCCGACTTTGCTGATTGCCGTGGCGCTGGCGACGAGCCGGATCGGCGGTAAGACGAGTTTGTTTGACCTAATCGCGGACTTCACGCAATTTTTGCCCCCGGGCAGCCAGGCGATCGTTTCGGAGTTTCTGGCGAAGCGCGGACCAGAAGCCTGGAAGGTCGCGGCGCTGGGATGGACCGGAACGCTGCTCGCCGGTTCTCAAGTTATGAAACTGGTGATGCACGGCATTCACGTCATCTACGAAGACACGGAAGAACTCGGGTTTCTACACCGCCAAGTGCGCGGCTTGATGTTGCTGCTGGTGACGATTGCTCCGCTGCTGGGAGCAACCATCCTTGGGGTTCTGGGTAAGCCCTTGCGTCGATGGATTGCCCACGAAGTAGGCAAACACACTATTTTGCAAGGCTGGTGGAATTTCTTTTTCCCCGCAGCCGCGATGGTGCTGGCCATGCTGGCGCTGACTGTAATTTATCGCGTGGCCCGTCCCCGGGAGGAAAGTATGCTCAACGTCCTGCCCGGAGCGATGGTCGCCACGCTCCTGTGGTGGCTGGTGGACGTGCTGTTCGGGATTTACGTTCGACGTGTGCCGTACAGCGTCGTGTATGGCGGTTTGGCCGCGGTGATCGGCTTAATCATTTGGATGCAGCTTTCCGCGGTGATTGTTTTCCTGGGAGCGGCATGGAACGCGGAGCTCGCGGAAAGCCGCAAAGAGGCGCAGATTCATGCATGAACAAGTTGTCCAGGTGGAATGCTATTCCGGGTACAAGGCTGACGAACGTCCCGTAAGGCTGAAATTGCGCGATGGAGCCCGGGAAATTGTCGCGATTGAGGATCGCTGGTACTCCCCCGGAATGACTTACTTTCGCGTGCTCGTCGACGACGGCGACCGCTATCTACTTTGCCATCAAGAGGCACAGGACGTCTGGACCCTTACCGGATATCGGGCAGGGGTGTTGCGTTAGCGTCAGACAGTCCTGCGCACTATAAAGGCATTAACCTGACCACCGAACGAATCGGGGCCGAGGGCTACTTCCGGTTTGCGCTAGTACTTAATCGGACGCGCGTTTTGGCAGAGCAGTAGAGGTGGGCATATAACTCCGCGCGCGTTCGATTAAGGGGCTAGAAGGAAGCCGCTTGTGGTTGCGGAGGACGCGGGCCCTATGGAGATGGAATGGGAGGAGACAGCGGTGTGGAGTGTTGCGGAGGGTGTGCGGCAGAGCACGGCAGAAGGCGCCGGGAGCGGACTCAGGCAAGAGAGTATCGTGGAGGAGGCCAAGGAAGTTGAGAATGGAGTTTTGTTCTGCGTCAAGGCGCAGAGAGACAGAGCACCCTGAGAGGCGCGAAGGATTCGGGTTGGAGAGAGGCGTTTCATGCGGGAGAAGTGAGCAATGGTGGGGAACGAAGTTGGATTTCCGCAGCCGTAAGCCTTTCGGCGACCACCATCGGTCCACCACACTTGGGACAACGCCAGAGACCGTTCGAGCAAGCGGCATTTTGATCCGCCTGCGGTTCTTGTGCCGTGGCAAGCAAGTGAAAGCATAGCGGCAGGAGAGCGGCACGTCGCCGATTTGCCAGGAAACCAAAATTGCGAATGCGTACGAAACCTTTGGGCAGCAAGTGCAAGAGGAAGCGACGCAGGAATTCATCAAGCGCAAGGGTTAAGAGCTTCTGTTCGTTGTCATGAGCGGAGTCCCGCCAGCGGAAGGTGACCTTCCCCTCCGTAAAGGTGACCAGACGATGGCTGGAGATGGCCACGCGATGGGTGTAGCGGCCCAGATACTGGAGCACATATTCGGGGCCACCGAAGGGACGTTTTGCGTAGACCACCCAATCTTTTCGGAAGAGTGAGCGTAGCCAAGCAGCGAAGGTTTTGGGCTGAGCGAGGGCTGCCAGATTTCCAGGGAAGTTCAGTCGGCCGCTCTGGAACGCCTGCTTGAGACCGACGACGAACTTGCCGCGAAAGACACGACGAAGCACTCGGATGGAGAGAAAAAATCGCGAGCGTGATTTTATCCAGTGGGTGTGATCGAGACTCAACCCGCCGGCAGGAATGACGCAATGGACATGAGGGTGCAGACCGAGCTTTTGGTTCCAAGTGTGCAGCACGCTGAAGAAACCAATTTCCGCGCCGAGGTGTCGGGGATCACAAGCGATCTCGAGAAGTGTTTCGGCGCTGGCCCGGAGCAACAGGCCATAGATGAACTTCTTGTTCTGTAACGCCAAGGGCGCTAATGGCGCAGGGAGCGTGAAGACGACATGGACGTAGCGCGTCGGGAGAAGCTCCTTTTGACGCGCGGCGATCCAGCGATCGCGTGCCGCCGTCTGACACTTCGGGCAGTGGCGATTGCGGCAGC
>DASQYT010000303.1:0-6984 GCA_035639075.1 Candidatus Elarobacter sp. | reverse complement strand
GTCAGCCGGTACTTTGCCCGACAAATAGAGCGTCAGCACCCGGTCGCTGTCCTGCCGGCGAAGAACCTTGAAGACAACATCTTCACCGTGCTTGAGTTTTGTCACGGCCTTGCGGTAATCGGCAACGGAGGTCACCGCTTCGCCGTTAATCTGGGTAATCACATCACCGCGCCCGAAATTCAAATCATCCGCAAAGGACGCTGGCTCGACTTCCGTCACCAGCACGCCCTTTTGCCCTTCCATGCCAACGCGATGCCCCCGCTCCGGCGTCAACTCTTCCACGCGCAGGCCGAACTCCGGCGGCGCTGTTTCGCCAGGCTGGTCACCCAGGCGGCCCGCGGTGTTCGGGAACACTCGCGTGCGGTCTCCTACCTCGGCAGTCGCTTCTTTCTGCGCGCGGTCACGAATGTAGGTTAGTTTCACCTTGCTGCCGATGGGTGCTTGCGCAATCGGGTTCACCAGGTCATTTCCAGTCTTCACCGGTTTACCGTTCACACTGGTGATCACGTCACCGCCCTTCAATCCAGCCTTCTCCGCAGGGCTACCCGGCTCGACGCCTTCGATTACCACGCCGTAAGGAGCGCCCAACGATTTAAGGGTGATCGGATTTGTGCTCGGCTCCTCCTGGAAGCTGACGCCGATGGACCCGCGAGTTACGCGCCCTTGCTTGATGATCTGGTCGTAAACGTTGATGGCCGTAGTGGACGGCAACGCAAAGCCCACACCTTCATACCCACGCCCACCCGTTATGATGGCGGTGTTGATCCCGATGACTTCGCCGGCCAGATCCACCAGCGGCCCGCCGGAATTTCCCGGATTGATGGCTGCATCGGTCTGCAGGAATCTCTGGAACTGATGCCCGATCCCGCCGCGATCCTTGGCGCTGATGATGCCCGCGGTCACTGTCGCTTGCAGTCCGAAGGGGCTGCCAATCGCGAGGACCCAGTCACCCACTTGTACTCCATCCGAATTCCCAAGTTTCGCGATGGGCAATTCCTTGTTCGCGTCAATCTTGATTACCGCCAGATCCGTATCCTCGTCCACGCCAATAACTTTGGCCGTGTAGCGTGCGGTTTCTCCGTTCAATTGCACTTGGATCTTCGTGGCCTGCTCGACGACGTGGTTGTTCGTCAGAATGTATCCGCGCTTGTCCACGATCACGCCGGAACCCAGGCTGCGTTCCGCTTGCGGAGGTCCATCCTGGCGGCCGTCGAAGAATCGGTCGAAGAAATCCTGCATCGGGTCATCCTGATCATATGGTTGCGTGCGGCGCTTCTTGGACTGCTTGCGCTCCAGCACTTGCGTCGTGGCGATGTTTACAACCGCGGGTTCCACGCGATTTACTATCCCGGCGAACGAATTGGATGCGGGGATCGGGTCCGGCACTGTAAGCGCCGTCGCTGTAGTGCCGGAGAATCCGAAGCCCTTCGTCGCCGACACGCGGCCGGAAACGATCGAGCCAATAAGAATTCCAACTACCAGCGTGAACGCGACAAATACCGCGGCGAGTACTTTCCGGCGCCGCGCCCAATCCATGAGTTCCTTCACTTGCTCTCCCATATCACCAACCCCTTTATATTGGCCCCCGAAGCCCTGTTTCGCCAGCGGACGTACTCGGCCTGCTGCCAAAGTATAACACTGTCAATTCCAGTGGGTTGCAGCCGAATTGCGTTGCGCTGGAGCAATCACTGTCCAATAGGCCGGGGTACCTTGCGATTTTTGTTCTCCGTAGTATTGGACGCAGGAACCCGGAAAATTGTTGTCAAGGAGGCTGGGTTTTCTCGGCAGCCGCGTAACTACTTGCGAGTCAAGGGCTAAACGGCGGCTCGGAAGCTGCCTGGGCCTGGGACTTCTGTTAACACTTTTCCACGCCCTGCGTCTTGCATACCGACTTGGCGTTGGCTGACGATAGCTTAAAGTGGGATACAGCATTGACTTTCGAGCCTCAAGCATGGAACGTCAGGCTGTGATTGCGTTGCCTGCCGCCGAATCCCGCGACGAAGACTCGCTCGTCAGCGCTGCTCGCGATGGCGATCGTGCCGCCTTCGGATGTCTGTACGACCGCTACGCGAGCATGGTTCACGGCATCCTGCTCGCGCGCGTTCCTCCACGCGAAGTTGATGACCTCGTTCAGGAAGTTTTTCTTTTGGCCTTGCGCCAGCTTCATGCTTTGCGCGACGTTTCTCGTTTCGGAGCCTGGCTGGGGACGATTACCCGGAATCGCGCGAACGATTACTTCCGCAAGACGATTCCGGATGAAAAGGTCACAGAGCCCGTGGATCAGAATCATGCCGAGAGCCGGACGACGAATAGCGCAGCCGATCAGGAAGCCGCCATGATTTTAGGCGTGGTTCGCGGGCTACCGGAGGCATATCGCGAGCCACTCATCCTTCGGCTCGTGGAGGGAATGACTGGGCCGGAAATCGCGGCACGCACGGGGCTGACGCACGGTTCGGTTCGCGTGAATCTTTATCGAGGCTTGCAAATGCTGCGCGAGAAACTGGCGGAGTCTGCAAAAGGCGCATCGTTGGCCCAAGGGCCTAAGGAATAGTTTATGAACGACGATTATTTGTGGGATGGTTCCGGCGAACCTGACCCGGAAGTCCAAAAACTCGAGGAAGCCCTGGGGCGATATCGCCAAAATCAACCTGCGCCTAGGTTTGACGAGATCGCTCAGACTCATAAAGCGAAACGGCCCAGGAACTTTTTCAATTGGAGATGGGAATACCAGCTTAGCGCTGTCGCGGCTTCCCTTCTGCTTGCGGTGACGGTGTTTCTTTTCATGCGGCAAAGATCACGTGGAAACCCCGGACCGTCATGGGACGTTGTCCGTCTGGAAGGCGCACCGCGTGTTGGCTGGCATTCCCTGGGTGAAAAGTCGGGACCGGGGAAGCTGGGTATTGGCCAAACGCTTGTGACGAACAGCACTTCACGCGCCAGCATTACGCTTGATGAGACGGGCCGTGTGGAAGTGGACCCCGGCTCGCGCCTCCGCTTGGTCACAAATGGGCCAGGCCGCAAAAGGCTTTCTCTCGAGCGCGGAACCATTCACGCCGTTATTTGGGCGCCTCCCGGTCAATTTGTCGTGGATACGCCTTCCGCCGTCGCCGTGGACCTCGGCTGCGTCTACACCCTTCACGTAGACGACTCCGGCGCCGGACTTCTGCGCACCACCATGGGCTGGGTTGGCTTCAAGCTGAACGGCCACGAGTCTTTCATCCCTGCCGGCGCCATTTGCCAGACGCGCCCTAGGATTGGGCCGGGCACGCCGTATTTCGAAAGTGCCTCTGAATCATTTCGCAGCGCGTTATCTCGATTCGACTTTGAATCGCAAACGCCCGCGGAACGCAATGCACTGCTCGGGATCCTGCTTGTTGATGCGCGCAAGGACGACGCTCTTACACTCTGGCACTTGCTCTCGCGCGTCAGCAACGCGGATCGGCCCGGCGTCTATGACCGCCTTGCTTCGCTGGCTCCGCCTCCCTTAGGCGTAACTCGCGAAGGCATACTCCGCCTCGACCGTTCCATGCTCGACGCCTGGTGGAATGCCCTCGGCTTTGGTGACATCTATTTGTGGCGCACGTATGAACGCGACTGGTCTCAGCCGTCGCGCAATGCAAAGTAGTTCTTGGATTCCCTCCTCTTACGGCTCCTGCGTGGCGAGTTACGCCGGCGTTGCGCGCAACGAGCACACATCCCTGTCAAGAGAATTGCAACCCTGCCTCGCGCGGCGTATGTTTCTGGAGAGCGAGGGGAACTACCATGCGGATTCCGATAGTGCCGTCATTTTCATCTCTATTGGCAATCGTTTTCTTGATCCCGTGCGCGTCATTCGCGGGCAATACTTCGCCGGAAGTCCCCGTCGTGGATGGCGGGATCGGCCCCTGCAAGGCAGATTTCACCGTAAAGGACGAAGCGGGCAAGCCCATTTATGACGCCAAGATCAAAGTCACTCTCCGGTACGGAATATTCAACAAGCGCAAGATGGATTTGGAAATCGGCACAAACAGTGATGGCAAAGCCCGCATAATTGGCTTGCCTGACTCGCCAAGAAAGCCTCTGGAGTTCCAGATCAAGAGCGGTACCGTCTCGAAATCGGTCGAGGACGATCCTTCCGCAAATTGCATGGCCGTCTACGAAGTCACGCTGTCCGTCCACTAGGCTCAGGACAGTTTGCGGTTGTTCATTTACATTCCTGCGGCCGTTAACATCCTTGCCGCATCTAGCGTCTTGTCTCCTGAAGTTCGAAACGATTCGAAAGGAGACTCTAAGACCCATGACGCGTTCAATGATTCGTTCCCTACGTTTGTTCATCGCGGTGGCGGCAGCAACTCTGACACTCGCAACCGTCGTCCAGGCTGGCCCGCCGCTCATTTGTCACACCATCGAAATTGCGCAGGCCAAATCGTTGCCCTGGATCAGCCACAACTGGAACCTCAGCGGCGGCGAGACTTACGACACCAAGAACCTCGTTCGCGACACTTTGAACATTCTCGCGCCGGACACTCCCGTCCTCGTTCGCATGGAAACGCTGCGCCGCGCCACGCTTTACGCCCGTAAAGACCCCGTCGCCGCGAAGGAACTTCTCGCGCGTCTTCATGCCCGCGCGACTTCCGCGGAATCCTCCGGCCATCCTGACGCGCTGGCCTGGTTTGATGCGGGCTATCTTGTGGAAACCTACAAACAGTGGATCGGACAGAATCTGCCGCACATGACCGACGGCATGCGCTTGGATACCAATCCAGACGCAGGCGTGGACGGCTACGCCCTGGTGAAAAAGGCGCTGGCGCTGCGTACCTCCGCTCTCCGCGGCGACGACCCGCAGATGGAATTCGCGGCTGCCCTAATCACTCTCTCGGGCCCGCAAACTGAGCACCGCGAGCACGCGCAGAGAGCCATCTCTGGCGCCAAAACCGACCCCCTCTTGGCACAAAACCTGGCCACGCGCTTCTTGGGGCCCCAAACCGAAACCATGTCTCAACTGCTCGCTAAGAACTCAAATGCAAATTAGCGGAAATGAGGGACTCTCTTTTTGTAGGGCGCGGCAGTGACGCGCCCTACACGTCCCAATTGCGAGCCACAATCTGGGCTGCGCCGCAACCAGATTCCCTCAAAAAACTCGCCCTTGACTTCTCCCAAACCCTCCGTTATAAACAATATAGCCGCGGTTGCGGCGACACGTGGCGATTTAGGGCAACTTGCTCCACGTAAAAAACTGCTAAAGAGCTTTTCGAGTTTCTTAGAAGATTTTCTGAGACCCTCCAGGCACTTTGGCACGGAGGGTTTTTTCGTTTCTTTCCCTCCCTGCTGCCCTAATCGAATTCCATGTGCCTGCCCCGGCTATTCGGTGGGTGCCGCCTTGGTGGCTCTCACTGATTGTTGATTCTTGATGGCTTGTATAAAGGACCTTGCGTTATGACCACTAACGAGCATTACGAACTGCGATGTCGAGAATGCGGCAAGACCTGGGGCAACGTTCCCCGCTCGTTCTGCGAAGATTGCTTCTCTCCTCTTGAAGTTGCTTACGACTATGATTCCCTGAAGAAAATTGCCCGCCGAGAAAACCTCGCCAGCCGCGACTTCAACATGTGGCGCTATTCCGAGCTTCTCCCTCTTCCCGATGATTTCGTTGGCCCCAACGCTGTTGGCGGCACTCCCCTGGTCGCCTCTCGCAAGCTCGCCGCAAAATGGGGTTTGAAGAATCTCTATTTCAAAAATGACGCCGTTTGCTTTCCTTCGCTCTCCTTCAAAGACCGCGTTGTCGCCACGGCTCTCTCGGCGGCGCGCCGATTTCGTTTCACCACTGTCGGCTGCTCCTCCACCGGCAATCTCGCCAACGCCGTCGCCGCGCAAGCCGCGCAGCAAGGCTTCGACGCCTGCGTATTCATTCCCTCCGACCTTGAACCGGCGAAAATTCTCAACACCGCGGTCTACGGCGCGCGCATCGTGCGCATTAACGGGAACTACGATCATGTGAATCGCCTCTGCGCGCAAATCGCCGACCGCTTCCAGTGGGGCCTCGTCAACGTTAATCTGCGCCCCTACTATTCCGAAGGCTCGAAAACGCACGGCTACGAAATCGCCGAACAACTCGGCTGGACGTTACCCGACAACATTGTCGTGCCGATGGCCGGCGGCTCGCTCATCACAAAGATTGCAAAAGCATTCCGCGAACTGGTCACCCTCGGCTGGGTCGAAGCCAAGCCGGTGAAATTCTTCGGCGCGCAAGCCACCGGCTGCTCGCCGATTTCCGATGGCGTGAAGCGCAATCTTTTGCGCTTTGAACCGCAAAAGCCCAACACCATCGCGCGCTCCCTCGCCATCGGCAACCCCGCCGACGGTCCCTTCGCCATCAAGCAGATTCGCGACTCCGGCGGCTGGGCCGAAGACGTCTCCGACCCTGAGATCGTCGACGCCATCAAACTGCTTGCCGAAACCGAAGGCATCTTTACGGAAACAGCCGGTGGCGTGACCGCAGGCGTGACGCAAAAACTCATCGCCCAAAATCGTATCAAGCCCGACGAAACGACCGTTGTCTGCGCCACCGGCAACGGCCTGAAGACCACCGACGCCATTGCCGCAGAATTTCCGGCCACCGAAGCCATCGCGCCGCGCCTCGAAGCCTTCGAGGCCTATCTCGATGCGCAACTCGGAGCCACTGCCGCTGGCGCCAAGGCTTAACTTGATCACATAAGGAGAATTAGGAAATGCCCGTGACCATCGAAATCCCGACAGCGTTCCGCCGCTTCACAGACGGCGCACCAAAAGTGGACTGTAGCGCGGCCACCGTCGCCGACGCCCTCAACGAACTCACGTCCCGTTTCCCCGATCTATCGCGTCACGTTCGCGACGATCAGGGCCAGATCCGCCAATTCCTCAATGTCTATCTCAACGAAGAAGACATTCGCTTCCTCGGCGGCGAATCCTGTTCCCTCAAGGAAGGCGATCGCGTTCTGCTGGTTCCCTCTATAGCCGGCGGCTGCT